>CAZAHL010000065.1:0-25235 GCA_964484845.1 uncultured Chryseolinea sp.
AAAGATAAAATTAGGTTGCTAATCCAGAAGCTGGAAGAGAAAAAGCAGTACTGAACAAAACTACATACGTGATTTTCATTTCTGAATACTATGCCTGCACAACCAGACTTGAAGCTTGCGACTTGTAGCTTTTCCCGAAAGATCCAAAAAGTATCCAACCCGAGGGCCTTTAACTAAACGAATTGAATCTAAACTTACATTCCCAATGATTGATTTTCAATAGATGCAAGCTCTAATACTTTTTCATATTCGGAAGCGGAAAGATCGTTGTAAAAATAGTGAACAGGATTCACCTTGCTTCCATTGATCAAAACTTCGTAGTGAAGGTGAGGCGCAGTTGACATGCCGGTGTCTCCCACATAGCCTATTAGATCTCCTCGTTTTACATTCTGTCCGGATCGAACTGCAAATTCATGCATGTGCGCATACCTTGTGCGATATCCAAATCCGTGATCTATCTCCACCATTTTTCCATAGCCACTGAATTTTACACTCACTTCAGCGATTCTTCCGTCTGCGGTTGCATAAATCGGTGTTCCGATAGATGCCGCAAAATCAATACCCGGATGCATTTTCTTCACTTTGTAAATAGGATGGGTTCGCCAGCCAAAACCGGAGGAGAGAGCTACTAATTGTTTGTTCGAGATAGGTTGAATAGCTGGGATTGAGGCATACAATTTTTCTTTTTTCTCGGCCAGGGCAACAACCTCATCTTGTGATTTTGATTCAATGTATAATTTTCTGCGAAGCAGGTCTATTTTTTCATTCAACGCGATGACCAGGTCTTCATGCGAAATATCTTTTTCTTTTATTTCTTCATACCGGTCAACACCGCCGACGCCGGCATGCCTAACCGATTTTTCAATAGGCTCTGCACCCAAAACCACTCGATAAATATTATCATCCCGATGTTCGATATTGTCCAAAATACCGGTTAGTCCGGCAACATCTTTGTTCAATTTTTGATAATAGAATTCAAGTTCTTTTACTTCATTTTTGAGGATAAGTTCTTTTGGTGATTCAAACACATTACTGTACAAATACAACGTTAAAAGGCCAGCCGCCATGGCGACGGTAAGCGAAAGGATGCCCAGTCCATTCAGGACAACATCACTGGTTTTAACCTTCACCCGCTCGTATTTACAGGTCTCTGTGTCGTAGTAGTACTTTATTCTTGCCATAGTAAACTCGTAATTATACAGATTGAGGTCTAAAAATCCTTATAGCCTCGTCATTACACTCGATAAACGGTCCTTCCAGCAGGTCAATGCAATATGGTATCGCCGGAAAGACTACTTCTAAACACTGCCGGATCGATTTTGGCTTCCCCGGTAAATTAACAATTAAAGATCCATTTCTTATGCCAGCTGTTTGCCGCGAAAGAATGGCTGTGGGTACGTATGTAAGACTTTTTGCACGCATCAACTCTCCGAACCCGGGCAAAATCTTTTGGCATACCGCCTCTGTCGCCTCGGTAGTGACATCTCGTTTGGACGGTCCTGTACCGCCTGATGTAATAATCAAGCAACACTTTAGATCGTCGGCCATTTCAATCAAGGTTTTTTCGATGAGCGCTTGCTCATCGGGTATTACCGCATATTCTTTCTCCCACGGGCTTTTTATATACTCGCTCAATACTTCTACTATGGCTTTGCCTGGAACATCCTCGTAAATGCCTTTGCTGGCCCGGTCCGATACGTTGATTATTCCTATGCGAATCGTCATGCTGAATTTTTAGTTTGCGGATGGGATCTGAACTGGATATTTTCAGACCTCCCTTTTTTAAAGACCTGTCTTCCTTTGTTGACTCCCTTTCTTATTTCCTTTTGTTGTTCTGGAGGTAACATGAGAATTTCTTGGCAAGCAGTGGAACAGCACCCTTTGTGTAACTCACGGCAGTCTTTGCATTGAATAAAAAGCAAGTGACACCCGTCGTTTCGACAATTTGTATGATCATCACATGGCTTCCCGCATTGGTGACACACCGCCACGATATCTTCGGAGATTCGCTCTCCGAGCCTCTCATCAAAAACAAAATTTTTCCCTATGAATTTATTTTCGAGTCCCTTTTCTTTTGCTTGACGAGTATATTCGATGATACCTCCATCGAGTTGAAATACATTCTTAAAGCCTTGGTGCTTCATCCATGCGCTCGCTTTTTCACAACGTATGCCCCCGGTGCAATACATCAGAAGATTTTTATCTTTTTTATCTTTCATGATGTCTTCAACAATTTGAAGCTCTTCACGAAAAGTATCAACGTTTGGGCAAATTGCATTTTTGAAATGACCTACTTCACTTTCATAGTGATTGCGCATATCTACGATAACGGTATTTCCATCATCAGCAAGACGATTAAATTCCTGCGCATTGACGTGGACTCCTGCGTCCGTTACATCAAAAGAAATGTCATCCAACCCATCGGCTACTATCTTTTTACGAACTAGAATTTTTAGTTTGAAAAAAGATTTTCCGTTGTCTTGTACCGCTATGTTCAAGCGGATATTTTCTAAAAATGGGATACTGTAAAGATATTTTCTCAGATGTTCAATTTGATCTTCCGGGGTACTTATCTGGGCGTTGATGCCTTCCGGAGCGATATAAATCCGTCCTAATACATCCATGGCCTCCAGACCTGTATACAACTCATCTCGAAAATCTTTAGGGCTGATAATATGATGATACTTGTAAAATGAAATCGTTATCCTTTTTTTGGACTCCACCAGCATTTTTTCTTTAAGGAGTTTACCATTTATGCGATTATACAATGCCATGACGCTATGATGAATTGCAGATTAATCTGACAGAATGTTTAATGCTACTAGAAAACAATTTATAATCCAAGAAGTTTAGCCCGAAACAAGCCCTAATTTGCCTTCCTTAATTCACCCCGCAAAAGGAGATTATAGTCCTGGCAAGATAGAAGGCCATGTTCATTGCAATAAACGCAGGTTGTGTACTCAGAACCGAAAGCATTTTTTTTAACCACGACATGGTCACCTTTACATACGGGACAAGTCACCTTTCCCGAAGGGCCACAATCAATGTCGTAGTTTACCGACAACACTTGTTCTGCTTTTTGTACTGCATTGGCTTTTTCTTTTACAAACTCCGTTTCTGCTCTTTTAAGCAACGTGGCTGCTTCCTGCGAATATTGTCCGTTTGTTCCTTTCAATTGGATGTATTTGTTAAGCCAATCGATACTTTGTTTATATTTTTCGATGTAGAAAGAATTCTTACCGAAATAAAAGGTGAGATCGGAGGGAACACTTTTAATATTCTCCAGCACATGTCGAAATTTAGCGTCAGCAGTTTGATATTCTCCTATATCCATGTAATAAACGCCTGAGTCTAATAGGCGCAGCAAATCCGTTTTCCTTAATTGCTCTTGTTGAAGTGTATATTCATCAACTTTTGTACGTTGCGCATTACTGCTTGTATACAGGAACGTGAAGCATGAGACTATAACAAAATAATATCGAACCATTAATTAAATCTTTCTTTAGAAATTCCTAGCCACTCAAGTGATGCTTTAAAAAAAATATCTTCTTTGATTTTTACATCAAGGTCCATGTCCTCGATAAATTTTCCAATCTCAAGATCCCCTAACGGAAAGGGATAATCTGACCCCAACGTGATCCTTGTTGACCCCTGAAGCTTTAATACAAACTCTAACATGAGAGAATCGTGTGTTATGCTATCAACCCAAAATTTTCCAAGATAATCTCTTGGGTTTACCGGATTATCGATTGCTACCAGGTCAGGTCGGCAATCAAAACCCTGTTTTATTCGTCCGATGGTCGAGAGAAATGAGCCACCGGCGTGCGCAAAATTTACGCGCAGCTTTGGTAAACGTTCAAAAATCCCTCCAAAAATCATGGAGCAGATTGCCCGTGAAGTCTCTGCAGGCATCCCCACCAGCCATGGGAGCCAATAGCGTTGCATACTATTTTGGCCCATCATATTCCATGGATGGACTAATATCGCCATTTGTAATTTTTCACATGCTTCAAATATGGGAAAGAATCTTTCTTCATTAAGGTTGATATCATTTATGTTTGAGCCAATCTGAATGCCTTGCAGTCCGATCTCTTTCGCGCGGTGTAATTCCAAAATGGCTAACTCGCTATCTTGCATGGGGATGGTGGCAAGCCCTAAATAGTTCTTAGGATACTTTAAAATTAGCTCCGCAATATGATCGTTTAAAAATTTGGATATTTCCAGACAATCAAAAGGTTTGGCCCAATATGAAAACATCACAGGAATAGTACACACTACCTGAACCTGGGTGTGAAACTTCTCATATTCTTTTATCCTTACTTCCGGGTTCCATGCATTCTCTTTTATCTCCCTGAAAAACTGATTCCCGCGCATCATCTTGGCGTATCCTTTTTTGTGGTGTTGAAGGTAAATGAAATCCCCGTAGCCAAATTTCTCACTCCAATTCGGAAGCTTTTTGGGAAGAATGTGAGTATGACTATCTATTTTGAACATTATTGAATGCGAAATATCGAAGATTTTTGCCTGCTTTCAAATCAAAGGTGTTTTGGGATGGATAGGCATTTTCTCATTTTGAATCTCGATTACGCTCTCTTTTCTTAATTCGAAACATAGCTGAGTGAAAAGACGGCATGTGCTGTAGAATTAAACCCTCAATTAAACTCCGTTTTAGCTATTTGGGGTCGGTCTTACACGATGGCACCATATTTTCTCATTGTCAGCCGAATCAATTCTAACTTTATGGATCTTCTAATAATTATTATCTCCTTCATTCTTGCTTATGGTTTGTTTGTATTTGTTGCCTATAAATTAGCACAATCTTTTTTTCCAAGGATAAATGATGAAGATGAACTGGAACTAAAGCCTAGAAAAATAAGGAACCGACCTGCGAAACGTTTATCGATATAACCAGTAAACCTTGGCTCTGAGCCAAGGTTTTTTTTTTGTCTGAAAGAAGAAATCATCGCCAGAGTGTAGAATTTTTTTCCCTGCTACTCAAAATAGTCACCTCCTAGTCAGTTTACATCGCCCTGATCTTGAGTTATTTATACATTTCGAAAGCACATGTCAGCGTGACATCAACACTGGCATTATTTTTTCCTACCCGATTGGTTGAAACCGAAGCTGATTAAACCCAACGCTAAACCTGGACTTTATGAAACCTTTATTTAAAAAAAAATCTCCTCAAAGTGCAACGAATTATAATTCATCACGTGCATTCAATGTAGATCATAGCAAAAAAGACTGCACAGTGGACGGTCTTATAATGCAACGAGTTGGGAAGAGCAGGCAAGAAATTTTTGATTTAATGAAAATTCTAAAAACGTTTTAAGGGTTCAATAAGATGAAAACCATATTAAGAATCGCAATTTCGATGATGTTGACCTACGGTTTGCTGAATTTAGCGGCCCAGTTCTAACAGGCTGAGAAATTTCGTATTGGAAACAGAAGAAACTTGGAGCGATTTTTTTCGATCCAGTGAGAGCCGTTATCACCGCCTTGGTAACGGCTCTTTAATCTATTATGATGCTAATAATAAAGTAGATTATAATAGATAAGATCAACACTCCATACATAATTAAGTCAACCCTCACATACGGTTTGTACTCTTTGTACAGTTCTTTCAATTTTTTAATCATCAAAAAACTTTCTTTTAATCAACTGCAAGGTAACCATTTCGTTGCTTATCCGTCAGTAGGTAAGCTATTCGGCTTGTAATGATTTTTTTCCGACCAATAGGGGTAAAACGATTATTAATTGTCTGATGCTAAACTAATCTCCCTAAAATGATTCGAAATTTACTTATTACATTTCTTTTCCTGTTCCACGTTATTGTACAAGCGCAAGAAAAAGTTACCCTTAATGGATATGTTAAAGATGCTGTTAATGGAGAGGAATTAATTGGTGTAACAGTTTATATTCCGCAATTAAAAGCAGGTACTATTACAAATCCATACGGCTTTTATTCGATTACCCTACCTAAAGGATCTTACGAAATTCAGTATAGTTATTTAGGCTATAAGTTTCAGTCGACTAATATGGACTTGAATAATAATGTGGCCAACAATGTGGAGTTGCAAACTGAGGCCACGTTGATTCAGGAAATTGTAATTACCGATAAGCGAATCGATGAGAATGTAGTTTCGCTGCAGATGAGCAAAAATACCCTCAACCTGAATCAGATTCGTAAATTACCTGCACTTTTTGGCGAAGTGGATATCATTAAGAATATACAGATGTTGCCGGGAGTCCTGACAGCAGGAGAGGGAACCTCAAGTTTTTATGTCAGAGGAGGAAGTGCAGATCAAAACCTCATTTTGAATGATGAAGCACCAATCTATGATCCCTCGCATTTATTTGGTTTGTTTTCCGTCTTCAATGCAGATGTTATTAAAGATTCGGAACTTTATAAAGGGGGTATACCGGCTCGATTTGGCGGAAGACTTTCCTCTATTTTGGAAGTTCGCACGAAAGACGGTAACAATAAAAACTTCAATGTTGCCGGGGGCATTGGATCTATGGCAAGCCGTTTAATGGTCGAAGGTCCCATTGTAAAAGAAAAGAGCTCCTTCATTATTTCGGCCCGTAGATCGTACGTTGATCTATTTTTGAGAGCAGCAGACCAGGATAACCTCGTTCACTTTTATGATATAAATGCAAAGATAAATTGGAAAGTAAATAATAAGAATCGGTTTTTTGCTGCTTTTTACGCGGGGCGAGATGTCTTTGATTTTTCGGATGATTTTGGTTTTGCCTGGGGAAACAAAACAGCCACCTTTAGATGGAATCATCTTTTTAATGAACGGCTTTTTTCTAATACATCCGTCATTGTAAGTAGTTTTGATTATAAGTTAGAGTTGCAAGATCCCGTTCAAGGCTTCAAATGGGTGTCTAACTTACAAGAATTAAGCGTAAAGAATGATTTATCTTATTTTATCAACACCAATCACGAGCTAACCTTTGGGTATCATCTAACGGGACGAAGATTTTCTCCGGGAAACATAACACCCAATTCCGAAGGTTCTATTTTTTCAGAAGTTGAGTTGCAGCACATGTATGCCTTGGATCATGCGTTTTATCTGAGCAATCAACACCGGGTCAGCGATAAAATTACGCTTGACTATGGGGTAAGACTATCGATTTTCCAGAATGTTGGAAAAAGCGATGTGTTCTTGTATGAAGACCCTCGCGACAATATCAATATAAATCGCACCGATACACTTCACTATGGAGACTGGAAAAATATTAAAACCTACGTTAATCTTGAACCTCGTGTAGCGTTACGATACATACTTAAGGAAGGACAGTCTGCGAAGGTATCATACAATCGAATGGTCCAAAACACACATTTGATTGCAGCAGGTACAGTACCCGTTCCGTTTAATACATGGAACCCAAGCGGATATTATCTGGAGCCACAGATAGCGGATCAGGTGGCAGTGGGATACTTCAGAAACTTTAACAATAATATCTATGAATTTTCAGCGGAAGCATACTATAAGGACATTAAGAATGTTACTGATTTTGCCGACAATGCTGATATTTTCTTTAATCAAGATCTTTCCACAGAATTCCGCCAGGGAAAAGCGTGGGCCTATGGAATTGAACTGATGCTGAATAAAACGGAAGGAAAGCTTACCGGATCAATAGGGTACACGTTATCCAAGGCCATGCGAAAAATACCAGGGGTTAATCTGGATCGGGAATTTGCTGCAAATTATGATCGAAGGAATGTTGTAAACATACAGGCAGCTTATGATTTGAACGCAAAATGGACGTTCGGAGCAACATTTACCTACAGCACAGGCCGTCCCATTACACTCCCAGAGGGAAAGTTTGAGTATCAGAACTATAACCCGGATGTCATTACCGAACGAAACGGATATCGATTACCAGCCTTTCATAGATTGGATTTATCCGCGACCTATACCCCTAAAAAGAATGCTAACCGTAAATGGAAAGGGCAGTGGGTGTTCTCGGTTTACAATGCATACAATCGCCAAAATCCCTTCACCATCTACACACGCATAACCAAAGACGATGATGGGGAAACAATCGGCGACGGGTACACAAAGGAGGCAAGGATGATTTATCTATTTCCAATTCTTCCGTCGATTACTTACAACTTCAAATTTTAATTTAACGATTTATGAAATATTTAATTATCGTTCTTCTGCCATTGTTCGTTTTGCAATCTTGTGATGAGCCTGTGCGTTTGGATCCCAATCAATCTGCTTCCCGGATTATCATTGAAGGCCAGGTTACTAATAAGCCAGGATATCAATATGTAAAAGTCAGCCGGTCAGGTGGATTCTATGAGACGGGTAAAACTCCAAGAGTTACGAACGCTTTCGTGCTGGTCAAAGATGATCTGGGGAATGAATATCCGTTTATTCATAATCCGGAAAACAAGGACGAATTGGTTGGATATTATTTGCCTTCAGTTTCGTTCGAAGGAGAGATTGGTAGAACCTATCACTTGAGTGTAGACTTAGATGAGCAACGCTATGAGGCAGAAGATAAATTATACAGCGTTACCTCAATTGATTCATTGTCCTATCAGATCAATGAAGACGAAAAAGATGATCCCGAAGATGTTGGCAAATTTTATGAGGTTTTGCTCTTTGCTAAGGAACCACAAGGAACCAATGATTATTATCTGTTTAAGTTTTACAGGAATGATTCGTTGAAGGTGCAGGCGGATACTGAAATTTATTTTGCCGACGACGAAATATTAGGGGAGAATATTGATGGAGTTGCTTCTCCTATCTATTTTGCGCCGGGAGACTTGGCTCGCGTTGAAATGTATAGCATTTCAAGAACAGCATTTGTATTTTACACGGATCTCCAAAATTTACTAAACAGTGATGGAGGACTCTTTAGTCAGCCACCATCAAATTCCCGAACTAATTTAAGCAACGGGGCTCTCGGTTTCTTTCAAGCAAGTGCGCTGGCCGCTAGGTCCGTGGAGATTAAAGAATAACTAATTGTTGTTTTTGACAAAAGGGAGTTTCATCTTTCATTGGGCAAATCGTTCCAGATGAAAAAGATCTTCCTTTTTACTTTACTTATCATTTTTAGGCAACTCAGTTGGGGGCAGATTGTGTTGGAGAATAACCCCACCTCTCTCCGGTGGCAACAAATTAACACCCCGCACTTTAAAGTTGTTTTTCCGAAGGGCTTTAATTTGCCAGCGCAACGGATGGCCAATACCTTAGAACAAATTCACAAGGCGGAAGCTCAAACACTCGGTAAAGCCCCCAGGAAAATTTCAGTCATCCTTCAAAACCAATCCTCGGTTTCAAATGGGTTTGTATCCATTTTACCTCGCCGTTCTGAGTTTTATACCATGCAGCCGCAGGATTATAATTTTATCGGAACAAACGATTGGCTGAACTTGCTGGCAACTCATGAGTACAGGCACGTCGTGCAATACCAACATGCAACCCGGGGGTTTAATAAATTTTTTTATTACTTATTCGGCTCAAATACCTTGGCTGGAATGTCGCAGATAGCGGCACCATCGTGGTTTTGGGAAGGAGATGCGGTAGCAACCGAAACGGCTTTTACCCCCAGCGGGAGAGGAAGGATTCCAAATTTTGGTTTGATCTTCAGGACTAACCTTTTGGAAGGAAGAACTTTTAACTATCACAAGCAATACCTGCGATCCTATAAACATAACATACCTAATCACTATGTGCTTGGGTACTACATGGTAAGTTACCTCAGAAAAAAATCTGGCGACCCTACAATATGGGGAAAGATAACGGCGCGAGCATGGAATGTACCTTTTATTCCTTTTACATTTTCCAATGCTATTCATAACCAGACAGGAATTTACGTGACGGATTTATTTGAGGAAATGGCAATAGACTTGAAAAAAGAATGGCAGGCCGAGGTAGACCAACTAAAACTCACTCCTTTTGAAAAGTTTAATAACAGGAGTTCAAAAGCCTTTACGGATTACTTATACCCACAACCTTTGGAAGATGGAAGTGTGCTGGTCATGAAACGAGGTATTGGTGACATTGAACAGTTTGTGATCTTAGATAAAGATCATAACGAACGAAAAATTTCCACTCCTGGATTTATAAATGATGCAGGGATGCTCTCTTTTTCAACTAATAAAATTGTTTGGAGCGAGTATGGTTATGATCCGCGATGGGCAGTGAGAAATTATTCGCTTCTTAAAGTTTATAATCTGACCTCTAAGCACACGAAAGTAGTTGGTGGACGTCACGCGCGACTGAGTGGTGCTTCCCTATCTCCGGATGGTTCGAAGATTGTAGCTGTACAAGCCGGTCAGGATTATAAAATTTCACTGCAGCTGTTTGATGTCACGAGCGGAACTAAGTTGAAGGAGTTCCCTAATCCTGATAATAATTTTTATTCGATGCCGCGATGGTCGGATGATGGAAAATATATTGCTGTTGTAAAAACCGTGAGCCAGGGTAAAACAATTTCGAAAATCGATGTAGCAGCAGGAACTTCTGAAGATATTATTACGGTATCTCAGGAAAATATGGGCCATCCTGTCTTGTATAAAAACTATTTGTTTTTCAATTCACCCGTCAGCGGTATTGATAATATATACGCGATCGACCTTCAGACAAAAAAAAGATATCAGGTTACATCCAGTAAATATGCGGCTTACAATCCAGCGATTAGTAACGATGGAAAAACGATCTATTACAATGAACAATCGGCGGACGGGTTAGACGTGGTCACGACTAAGTTTGAGCCTTCCAGTTGGCAAGAATATGAATCGGGTAAGCATGAAGTTCCCGTGAATCTTTTCGAGCATTTGGTGGAAGAGGAGGGAAGACCGCACTTGTTGGACAGCATACCTCAGACTACACTTCCCGTTACAAAATATTCCAAGTTTAAAGGGATTCTTAATCCGTATAGCTGGGGGGCTTTTATTACCAACGATCTGGCGCAACTCAATGTCGGAATAACGTCCCGCGACATCCTCAGTACGACCTCTATTACTGCAGGCTACTTGTATGACCTCAATGAGGGAACTTCATCCTGGCGCGCGGGTCTAAGCTACCAGGGTTTATATCCTATCGTCGACCTGGATGTAAGGACAGGCAACAGAACAAACGATGAAAAGTTTGGAATTAGTGAGGTAGAGTTTAAATGGAAAGAACTTACTGCTGAAGGCGGGTTTCGTATACCCCTTCAGTTAACAAGTTCTAAATACTTCCGCCAGCTCACCGTCGGGAATGCCGTAGGTTTTACCCGTACTTCAGAATTTAGAAATATTACAAAACAAAATGGCACTGTGGTGTACGATGGCCCTGGCCGTTATGTACCCGCATTTGATACCCTCGCTTACATTTATAAGGATCAGCTAAGCAATGGGGATTTAATTTATTATCATTTTTCGCTTTCGTTCGCCAATATGCTGAAAAGGAGTAGGAGGGATTTTTTGCCGAGGTGGGGTCAGACGTTGGATGTCGACTTGTACACTACAGATTTCACGATTGATTCTAAGTCGAATTTGATAATCCCGATAGGCGAGCCTAATTCTTATGTTGGGGATTTCAAAGCAAAGTTGTGGGCAGCGCGCACTGCTTTTTATTTCCCTGGCTTATTTAAGCATCATTTTTTCTACACCCGCTTTTCATATCAGGAAAGTTTTCAAGGTATAGAAACGAATACCTATATTTTTAGAAATCGCATAGCAAAACCGCGCGGGCACAGCTATCCATCGGATGAAACATTCTTTTCCATTTCGGCAAACTACGCCTTGCCTCTCTGGTACCCTGATATTGCTATGGGTCCGATCTTAAATATCCAACGGATCAAGGCAAACTTTTTCTACGACTATGGAAAGGGCACGGGAAATATCTTTTACTACAAATCCAATTCTAACACAGTGTACGTCTCCGATACGAGAGACACGTATCAATCGGTTGGCGTTGAAACAACATTTGATTTTAATGTCATGCGATTCTTACCAAAATTCGAGGTTGGTTTTAGAACGATCTATCGTTTTTCAAATGAAAACACGGGCAGTGGTCTTGTATTTGAAGCTATGATCGGGAATATCGGTTTCTAATAGCTTGAAATTCGACGTATTTAAACCTATTTTTGGCGTTCGATTACAAAAACAAAAAAGGTAATTTCAAAGCAATGGCAGAAATAGTACGAATGCCCAAGATGAGCGATACCATGTCAGAGGGTGTGGTGGCTAAATGGCATAAAAAGGTAGGCGATACCATCAAATCCGGGGAATTAATGGCCGAGATCGAAACGGATAAGGCTACAATGGATTATGAATCCTTTAATACCGGAACTGTACTTTATTTGGGAGTAGAGGAGGGAAAAGCAGTACAGGTAAACGATGTCCTCGCCATTGTTGGGAATCCGGGTGAAGACTACAAAAGTTTATTGGAAGGGACCGGTCAAAAAGCATCCTCTGAGAAAAAGCCAGCAGAAAATAAGGCGGCTGAAAATAAGTCTGAAAAGTCAGCTCAACCCGCGCCTGCCGAAACGGCAACTGCTACTGCAGTTGATACATCGGGGATAAAAGCAGAGGTAGTTCTAATGCCTAAGATGAGCGATACAATGACAGAGGGAGTTATTGCGGCCTGGCATAAGAAAGTTGGGGATACGGTGAAGCAGAATGAGTTGCTCGCTGAGATCGAAACCGATAAGGCAACGATGGAGTATGAGTCTTATAATGCCGGAACACTCCTTTACATAGGGGTTGAAGCTGGTAAGGCTATTCCGGTCAATGGTGTGCTGGCTATCATTGGCGAAAAAGATGCAGATTGGAAAACCTTGTTGAAAGGACATGAAGCAAAGTCTTCTGGCGCCACATCAGAATCAACACCCAAGCCTGAGGTCAAACAAGAAAATCAGCCACAACAAGAAACTTCAAAAACAGAGGATTCCTCTGCATCACATTCATCCAACGGTCGCTTAAAGGCATCCCCTCTAGCGAAAAAACTAGCGAAGGATAAAGGTTACGACATTGCACAGATCGCAGGCTCTGGCGACCATGGCCGTATAACAAAAGTTGACGTAGAGAACTACAAGCCTGCAGCAAAGGCTGCCCCAGGCAAGGGCGCAGATAAGGCACCGGTTGCATTGCCAAAAGTAGTAGGGGAGGAAAGCTTCGAAGAAGTCAATGTTTCGCAGATGCGGAAGACGATCGCAAAGCGTTTGTCTGAAAGTAAATTTACGGCTCCTCACTTTTATGTCACCATGGAAATTAACATGGATAAGGCAATCGAAGCGCGGAAAAGTATGAATGAAATCAGTCCCGTAAAGATTTCGTTTAATGATATGATCCTCAAAGCTACTGCGGCTGCTATACGTCAAAATCCGGATGTAAACGTGAGTTACCTGGGGGATAAAATGCGAAAGAACCACCACATTCATATTGGTGTGGCAGTAGCAGTGAAAGATGGATTGTTGGTACCTGTTATTCGTTTTGCCGACAATAAATCACTCTCGCACATTGCTGTGGAAGTGAAAGAGCTTGCACAAAAGGCTCACGATAAAAAACTCCAGCCATCCGACTGGGAGGGAAGTACCTTTACGATTTCTAACCTGGGCATGTTTGGCGTAGAAGATTTCACCGCTATTATCAATACCCCGGATGCCTGTATTCTTGCCGTTGGCGGCATCAAGGAAACGGCCATCGTTAAAAATGGTCAACTGGTTCCCGGTAATGTTATGAAAGTTACACTGTCGTGCGATCATCGTGCAGTTGATGGCGCCGTCGGAGCAGCCTTCCTAAAAACCTTAAAAGGTTTGATGGAAGATCCGGTCCGAATTTTAATTTAAAAAAACAGTTACATAAGACCCTGGAGTATTCCGGGGCTTTTTATTTCAATCAAGATGGAAAAAATTCACGCGACAACTATTATTGCGGTATTGCATAACGGTCAAATTGCTATTGGAGGTGATGGGCAGGCAACGATGGGAAACTACGTCGCTAAAAGTAATGTTCGGAAAATCCGCAGGCTTCAGGATGGAAAAGTTCTGGCCGGGTTCGCGGGGTCAACAGCGGATGCTTTCACTTTGATTGAACGCTTTGAGGAAAAGTTAAATACCTATGGCGGTAATATGAAGCGCGCTGCCATTGAACTTGCGAAAGACTGGCGTATGGATCGCTTTCTTCGCAGACTTGAGGCCATGCTGATCACCGCCAATAAGGATGAGATATTAGTTCTCTCTGGTACCGGCGATGTTTTAGAACCTGATAATCAGGTAGCCGCAATCGGATCTGGCGCCATGTATGCCCAAGCCGCTGCGCTTGCCCTAAAGAAACATGCTCCTCATTTAACGGCAGAAGATATTGTGCGCGAAAGCTTAAACATCGCTGCCGACATTTGCATCTACACGAATCATAATTTGGTTATTGAAAAGATCTAGGCGGTTGAAATAATTGCAGATTTTAGATTGACGATTTTAGATTGACGCTCGATTGAAGTTCATAGAGATTCGGAAAGTGCAATCAATCTACGTTCGTAAAGTAATGGCTTTTAGTTATGGCTGTCGGTCTGGATACTTTGTGGATTTTTCAGGACAAGCTATAAGCCGCAAGCTTCAAGTCCGGTTGTGCAGGTATCGTAGTTTCATTCAGTACTGCTTTTTTCTCTTCCAGCTTCTGGATTAGCAACCTAATTTTATCTTTGGCCTGGCAAGGGCATGTGTGGATAAAATTCAGTTGCGTTTCCAGAAGCGCGGCCCACCGGCCGTTGGAGGCCAGGCCTTTGGAATTACAGACAACTAACTAATTGCAGATTGTAGATTGACGATTTTAGATTTGGTGCTCCAATTTGAGGGGAGTAGGTCATGCCGCGCTAATACAAATTGCTATAACAAACTTTGGCGGAATGTTACATTCCTTTTTTTCGACATTAGCACTCACTAAAATCACAGTACCAATCTTAAATTATTGCAGATTGTAGATTGACGATTTTAGATTGTGTACTGTGCGAACGATCAGCGAGGATTACGCACGCCAATCGAGCGCCAATCTAAAATCGTCAATCGTCAATCTAAAATCCCCTCACGGTAGTTCAATTTTTTCTTCGATCTTCAATTCTTTTGGAGGTGCAGGCTGTTCTTTTCCTTTGACTTTATCTTCTAGTAAAATAACAAAGGGTTTCAGATGCTCTGAATGAGATAACACGATCTTCAGTACGCCAATAGCCGGAACAGCTAAGATCATTCCTGCTATCCCTAGGATTTTTCCTCCTATCAATAAAGCAATGATCGCTGCGAGCGCATTGATGCTGACCTTGGACCCGGTGATGCGCGGTGTTATAAAATTTCCTTCCAGAAATTGAACGACTGCGAACACGATAATGACCCCGATCGTGTACCAGATACTGTCTTTCGTTATCAGCGCCATGATCACGGGAAAAAGTGCACCGATGATAATGCCTACATAGGGAATGATGGTAAGGATACCCGATAAAATACCAAAGAAGATAGCATGATCGATACCGAGTGCCAGCAGTCCGATGCAGTTGAGGGAAGCAATGATCAAGGTTACCAGAGTCAATCCCGAAATGTACCCCCGGATCACACGCTCCATATCTTTTTTCCAGCTAAATTCTTCATCGCCGGGTATCAAGCTTAAAAAGAAGTCGCGGAACTTGTCACGGTAAATCAAAAACAGGAAGATGTAAATAGGAATTTGAACCAGAATGGAAAGCGTGTTAGTGGTCGAGATTAAAACGTCACCGAGATAGAAGCTTATATTACGTACTGATTCTCCTAACAGTTTGTTTTGCTCCACAGCGCTAATGCCGAAATCTCGTCTAAGCGTACGGCTGGCCTGTTTAACAAAGGTCTCGAACTTGGTCTGCAAATTAGGAAGGTCATTAATAAGGCCTACGACCTGATCTACCACCAACCAGATTAATAATCCTACTACTACCATGGTTATCAACAGCACCAGCGTGATAGAAAGCGTTGAACCTATTTTCCGTCTCTCTAATTTCCTGACGAGAGGAAGCATCACGACGGAAAGAAAGGCAGCAAAACCAATGGGTACTACAATATCCCGCGCAAGCATGATGGCTGCTATGGCAAGTGTTATTACTACAAAGAGTTTGTAGGTATAGTCAAGTCTATCAAATGGTTTAAGATTGGACATAAATAAAATTAGTCATTATCAATAGCCTTTAAAATAATATCACACGACTCTTCAATTTGCTTTTTTGTGATCGTCAGCGGGGGTGCAATTCTAAAACTGTGGGGATTTGAAAGGAACCAATAACAAATAACGCCAAGTTTCTTGGCCTCCCATACAATCTTGTTAACAATTTCATCTGACTCAAAGTCGATGGCGAACATCAGACCGATTCTTCTTATCTCTTTAATTTTTGGATGACGAAGCAATTGTTCAAAAAGCCTTCCTTTTTCCTCCACCTCATCCAATAGTTTTTCATTTTCAATCACCTGTAAAGTAGCTAACGCTGCCGCGCAACAAACCGGATTGCCGCCGAAGGTTGTAATATGGCCCAACATCGGATCGTGCGTTAGCGTTGCCATAATATTTTTATCAGATATAAATGCCCCGATGGGAAGGCCTCCTCCAAACGCTTTTGCAACAGTCAGGATATCCGGGGCGATATCAAATTGTTCAAAGGCAAAAAGAGTTCCTGTCCTGCCCATCCCACATTGGATTTCATCCAGAATAAGAAGCGCACCTGTTTCATCACAGCGTTTTCGGACGGCCTTCAAATATTGCTTTGATGGAATTCGTACACCGGCATCACCTTGAATTGTTTCCAAAATAACGCAAGCCGTTTTTTCCGAAATCATAGACACGTCGTCGAGCGCATTAAAGTCCATAAATTTTACATCGGGAAGCAATGGACGGAAAGCTTGTTTCTTTAATTCATTTCCGGAGACGCTTAAAGATCCATGTGTACTTCCATGGTAGGAGTTTCGGCAGGAAATTATTTCAGTACGGCCAGTAAACCGTTTGGCTAATTTGAGGGCGCCCTCATTTGCTTCCGTCCCGGAGTTTACAAAGTAACAGCAATTGAGTTGGGCCGGCAGCAGGCTTATTAATTTGAAAGCCAGCAAGTTTGAGGGAGACTGGATATATTCACCATAAACCATTACATGTAAATGCTTGTCTAATTGGCTTTTAATGGCTTTAACCACATCGGGGTGCCGGTGGCCAATATTACTTACACCTATTCCTGAGATGAGGTCGGTATAACGCTTACCGTCAGTATCATATATGTAAATACCTTCCGCTGAATCTACCGAGATTAAGGAGGGAAAAGGGGTTGTTTGTGCGAGGTTGTTTAAGAATACCTCTTGACTGAAGTTCATACCCTAAAACTAGGCAGAGAAGCTGAATGCTAGAAATAAAAAAAAATCCCGCGGAGGCGCGGGATAAAAAACTAAACATCCACAAAAAGAACAGGCCTTAAAAAATTTAGGTTTAGGCGATTAAAAAATGTTTTTCTTTGCTATTACATGTTTACTGTAATAGAGGCAATCATACCGATCAGGGTTACCAACGATAAGATCGCTAACTGTCTGAGCCGGGGGTTCATCTTAGAACCTGACACCGATCTGTAGTTTAAGTTGTTTGAATAAGCCATAAGAGCGTGTTATAATGATGAATCAAATCTCGGAATAACTTAGGGTTGTGCGCCACCCAGATTTAAACCAAATCCTACATTGGTATCCTTATGAACGCGATGAAAATAGAATGGCCGCCGTACAAATTTTTTACATCTATCTAACCCCTTGCACGTTTACTTGATCATTTTAAAACGTTGATTTAACGGTTAACAGCTTCATTTGGACGGAAGACTGGGCTACGAAAGAAATTTGCCTGAGTTGTAATGACGTCAAAAAGTGGTGGCAGATTCCTAACTACTTTTACAAATATTTGGAAAACTATGCTTTTTAGTAGCGAAATGTTACATAAGCGAAGTAAAGGTAACAGCTGAATTATCAACCATTTAAGAAGTTTCAGTTACAGTATAACTGATAAGTAAGATTTCTTAAGCGTCGTTTACTTTTAAAAAATCAATTACCTCCTGACGGACATTACGAATGCGGGTTTCATCAAACGCCTCAGTAGCAATCGACTTAAAGAGATCGCTTACCACGGTGGACTTAAATCCCAAAGCAGTCGCATAAATCGTTGCTACTTCAAGCTCAACATCCTCTACGACTTCATCGAGATAAATCATGTATACCAAATGATAGATCGCTTCGAGCTTGACAACCTTATCGCTGATGCTCATAAATTTGAGATCGGATATATCTACATTGGCTTGCTTCAAATCCTCGGTCTTAAAATTAAGTTGCAGACCCCACTTCAATAAGCATCTTAAAAAACGGCTTTCAATTTTGTCCCGTCCTAAAAAGAGTGCGAGAATATTAAAGTAACTTCCTTTAACAGAGGCGAGGTGTTCTTTCGTATTGTCGTTCATAGTCAATGTTCTTTGCAGTCGGTGTACCTTAATTTCCTGTAAAAATACACCATGGAACCGAGATTCCAGGCATTTTTTAGAGTAACCATCGAATCAGGGGCCATTTCCTTAACTATCAGGAAGGTCCATTTTGAAGAAAGAAGATCGAACCTTCCGGCGAACTTCGTTTACGTCGAGTATATTCGAAGCAACCAATTAACCGAGGACCAAACAAGGACCAGGATCTTACGGGAACATTTAGCTTCTAATTACAAAGATTATTTTTTCAAAGAGCCGTCCTAACCAACTTCTATCCTGCGTAATTATCTCAGCTACCCCTAACGCGTTTTCGTGGATGTGAACCGTTCTATTATAACTCGTTCTATTTTTTACGTCATCGGGCACGACGAGGCCTAGATAATGATCTTGGCTCGCCACTTCCGAGAGCTGGACGATTTTTCCGGTCACTACTCCAAATTCGTGGTAAGGATAATCGTTTAGTTTAATATTAACTTTTTGTCCTGTTTTCAATTTCCCAGCACCTGAAAAAGGAATTTTAAGTTCTACCCTAAAATTCATGGTATCAGGTGTAATGGTCACAAGATCCTCGTTCATCTTAATATATTGACTCTCTTTAAATGGAACCAAGTAATGAAGTTTGCCATTGATTGGCGACTTAATCACATAATTTTCCTCCCAACTTTTAATTGCCAGCTTTAAATCAAGAAATGCTTTTTTAATATTTATGGTTAACTCCGTAAGCCTTTCTTTCTTTCGCTGGTTTAATTCTTCTATTGAATTCACGATCCTGGCGATCTCCAAATTACTTCTCTGAAAGGTAAGCTCCTCTTGCGTTGAGTTTTTTTTGGTTTCCAGTTGTCTCATAAGCCTTTCGCTATACTCGACTTTTGAGATCACGTCGCCCGTTGCCAAAAGAGAGTCAACGTTCCTTTTCTGCTCCCAAATCTTTGTTAAATTTTCATCTAGCGACAAAAGTCTTTTGTACTTTAAAAAAATCCGTCGTTGAAATATTAACTCCTTCTCCAGCCTTTGAATCTCTAAATCGTATTTCTGCTGAGATACAATCTGATAATTCTCAAGGAGGTGCAGATTCAGCGCGTTCCAACTGCTTTGAATAACGTCCCCTAGTTTATATTCGTTTTGAACTTCGCCTTCAAAAAACCGGGCGAGGTCGGAATTCAGATCTACCTTTTTGATTTTTTCTGTTAAGGCTAGAATATCGTTGTAATCGCTATTATCTGTAAAAATGATTATGTAGTCATCTTTTTTTACGAACTCCCCGTGATGCTTTTTAAGCGCGGCTATTTTTGAATTCACTTTTGAGGGAATAGTCACAGACGGTATGTCTGAAACAAATCTTGCATTGGCTATAATTGTATCGGGGTATTTTATAAAATAGCTAACGAGAAATAAAATTACTAAAAAAGCAAAAACAAAAAATATTCCCCAGACGGTCCACCAGGAGGGATTCATATTATGGACCTCACCATATACTTCTTCGCGTAGATCAAGTTTTTCCATACCTAATTGAGATCCTGGGCGAAAATCTGGTTTTCAATTAATTTATAATAGGCGCCTTTTCGCGCTGATAGCATGTCATGCGAGCCCACTTCCACTATACTCCCTTTATCCATTACGACAATTTGGTGCGCATTTATTACGGTACTTAATCGATGCGCAATGATTACTGCGGTTTTCCCGTTTGTAAAACTGGTTAGATTGTCGCTGATTATCTTTTCGTTGCGGGCGTCCAAAGAATTGGTTGCTTCATCGAGAAATAAAAACTCCGGTACTTTATACAGCGCTCTGGCAATCAGAATTCGTTGTTTTTGTCCCCCGCTCATGCCTGTTCCACCTTGACCAATGATAGTATAAATCTTTAAGGGCTGATTGTTTATATAATCGTTAAGATTAGATGATTGTATGGCATACCTTAAGCGTTCATGATCCACATTTTCATCATCCAGAATAATGTTTTCTAAAATTGTACCTGTAAATAGAACGCCATCCTGAAGAACCGCTCCGCTGTTCCTTCTCCATTCGTATACGTCAATAGAGCTGAAGTCAACGTCTCCCATCTTTAGGAATCCCGAAGAAGGTTCATAAAGCCTAAGTAGAAGTTTCATAAGTGTACTTTTTCCGCTTCCACTTTCACCCACGATAGCGGTGATCTTTTTCCGCGGGATAACTAAGTTGATATTTTCCAAAACGGCCAATTGAGTTTTATTGTACCTGTAGCTGACATTATGCAGCGATATTGAGCCATTGGCTGGTAGGGGCGATCTCATCCCCACAAAAGCGATTTCTTTTTTCTCTTCAAACCTCACCTCATTTACTCTTTCCAAACTTATTTTCGCGTCTTGGAATGATTGTATTAAACCCAACAGTCTACCTACGGGCCCGTTTAACTGTCCGATGATATATTGAACGGCAAGCATCATTCCTAGTGTCATATCACCTGCCATGACTGCTTTGGCTGAAACGAATGTGAGGAGTACATTCTTTAATTTCTCAATAAGCGTAGCACCGACTTCTTGAACCTGGTCTAAGTTTAGTAGCCTTATGTTCAGCCTGTATATTTCAAACCTGCTTTTCTCCCAGTCCCACCTTTTCTTTTGTTCGAGGTTATTGGATTTTATTTCTTTTATGCCCTCGCACAATCCAAGTATCTCCGACTGGTTTCCCACGGAGGCATCGTAAAATAGATAATCGAGTTTTCTTCTTTTGTTTAGAAACAGCAATATCCAAAGCACATAAAAAAAAGTGCCTGCAAAAAAGATTGAAAATAGATAAAGGTCATAGGATATCAAGAGTGCGGCAAATACTATGAACGTCAAAATGGAAGAAACGGAACCCAGCATGCTCTCAAATACAAAATTCTGAATTCTTCCATGATCATTTATCCGGGCAAGGATATCGCTTGTCATCTTCCTTTCGAAAAAAGGCAATGGCAGATGAATCAGTTTGTGGATAAAATCGGACACCATATTAATATTTACCTTATCTGAAATAAACAACATCAACCTGCTTTGCATAAAGTTCGATGCTACCGAACTTATTGTAAGAATTAGGCTTGCTATTAATAGGACGTTGATAAATGTCAGGTCTCTCGTATTTATTCCAATATCAACGATTGCCTGAGAAATTACGGGAAATATGAGACTTAGCCCTACAGTGAGGAGGATACCGAGAAAGATCTGCGCAAAATATTTTTTGTGTGCGAAAAGATAGTTAAAGTATTCAGAGAGGTTTTTAGAAGTGTCTATATTTTCAATCTTATCAAATTCTGCTTTGCGGTCAAGAGCCAGAATGTGGCCTTTTTCATTGTTCTTTTTCCAATGGTAATTGAATTCTTTTTTGTGGTAGGTCATTAATCCCACTTGTGGATCAGAAACGTAAACGTTGTTTTTATTAATCTTATAGACAACAACGAAATGAGAGTAATTCCAATGAATGATACATGGAAGGGGAATTTTGCGTTCGAGATCTTCCAGGCTTACTTTTAATGAAAGCGTCCGTAGTCCGATTTCTTCGGCCGCCCTGCTAATGTCCAATAACGAAACACCTTCTCTCGTTATATGGCATTTATCTCTGAGGAATTTCATCGAAAGCGACTTTCCATAATATTTACATATTATCTTGAGGCTGGCGGGGCCACAGTCCATCGCATCTAGCTGTTTATAAAAGGGAAACCTAATCATTTTAAAATCGTTCGGTTATTCATGAATTCAGACAACGGGTATTTTTTAAAGGCCGACAGAAAAATTTTTCAGAATATAATAGGTATAGCTTTCATCCTTGTAAAGTAAACCCAATCGATTATTCGTCATGTGCAGATAACTGTCCACGATGAGCCACTTTTTTAAATCATAATCAGAGGATATAAAATGTCCAATGCTTGTCAACGTGCTTGTGGAAGTTATTTCATTTTGATTGGCTTTAAATTCAGCATAGATCTCCTCAACATCCTTTTTCCATTGATCCGTATTCTCGTCTCCGAAAAGCAATCTGTCATGTAACCTTGCCCAAACGTTGCGGAGAACATACAAAATAGCGTTTGATTGTTTTTCATAGCTCATAGCTTGTTCAGTGATCAAATCCCCAATCTCAGATTCGTTTTCTTTTATACCTCCGATTGAAAATTGAAGCCAGTTTCGATGCTCGAAGTCTAAAAACCTTTTCATTTCTTCTCTATCCTCGAAAAAGAAGAATAGTTGAATGATATTTAATTGAATAGCGGCCCCAATCGCTTTTTTTAAATTCCATCCTTTAGCCGACAGAATATTAAGAACTATCCTAGAGGATGCCTGAAATATTTTCTCGGCAATACGTGTACCGGTGGGTCCTCCGTAACGCTCAAATTCTGGTTCGTAGGGTACAAATTGCAATGAACACTGGTTGCCATTTAAGACTGTTGAAAAATAGTCGTCTGATGCCTGTATTAATTTTGGTCTTATGACCTTTTCCAAAATTGCCGTTTCGCCCTTTAATCGGAGCCTTATGTGTGGCCCATTTTCATAATACCTGATAAAGAAATATTGAATGAAGTAATTACCAAAGGCATCCTTAATAACAGGACTGATGAGCTCACGCAATACTTCATCCAACGGGCACTTGCAAAATAGATAGGCAGATAACCAGCTAATTCCATCTTTCTGTACCAGCGGTAAGTTATTCATTTTATACGGCGCTATTATTTTCAACGTATTCAATAGCTGCTTTTGCACGACTAAAGAGTCTGTTGAGATAATAGACAGATACAATGATCGCAACCCATGATGACACAATTATGATTATGAAATTAGATAACCCGCCATACAACTCAACTGCAGTTTTGTCCATGTCTTCTGGAGTTGGTTTCATAATCAGGTTACTTGCAAAACCGAGTAAGTTCAGCGACAAATGGCTAAGTATGGTTAACCACAGTGATTGTGTCCGATAATAGATCCAGCCCATAAATAGTCCGATAAATAGTCCCGATAAAAATTGCCAAGGGTTTAGGTGTGCCAATCCGAATAGGATACTGGATAGGACAATGGACTTCACCGGCGAATATATTTTTAGAAAGCCGTCGAGAACAATGCCCCTGAATATTAATTCTTCTAAAATAGGAGCGGCAATGACCATTGTTATAAACGAATATATTCTAACATCATCGTACATTGACAGGAATAGTTCCTTTACGAATTGAGGTGTCGGTATCAGAGTTGTTATCGGGAGACTTACCCCCAGGACAATGGCAATGCTAACTATGATTACGAGCGGAGCAATTATTAAATTGAACGGTTTAAAATTAAAACTTTCTATTCCGGTTTTTTTCCTGCGTATGGTAAATACGATCCATAGCGAGATACCCACGGAAAGAAGGTAGGAAATCAGCCCCGACAATGATTTGCCTATTTGATGTTCTAGAGCTACGACAGGTGAAAAGAGTACCATTGCCAGAACCAGAATGCCAACAATTCCAAAGGCTTGTGTGATTGTCGGATATGTATTTGTTGTGTTTACTTGCATTATTATTTTCGTTATCGGAGCACTGTTTATTTTATTAATTATAATTTAGCACGAATTCTTGTACATATTTATCCCCTGCTATGTTTTCATTCAGGTCGCGGCTAACTGGCAGCATTTCTGTAATCTCAATTATCTCACTTGCATCTTCCAACAGGGAAATAAAACATGCTACCAGCAAGGGAATTTCAAAATTGACATATTGTGGTTTATATGAACTATACGAATCGCCCTGACGTTTTTTTATTTTTACGAAGACCTCGTCGGGAATGCGGTGGGTGATTCGCCATTGTGAAATTTTAAGGTAGCGATCAAATGAGAATTTATCGTGAGCTGATGCGAGAATGTCAGCAAAGACAATTTTCTTAACCAGCCATTTTCTTCGTCCGACAACGATGCTTCCGTTGTATAATATTCGTGGCAGCGCACTCATCATTCTTTCCGATTGAAGCAACTTCATCCTCAAATAATTACTCGCTATTTCCATAACCAAAAGCGGGTGATCGGATGGACCACTAAACAAATCAAAAAACTTGATGATGGAGGATTTCCTGTTGATGTTTTCCATAGAAAAATTGAACGGGATTATTTTTTGTCCATTTTTCAACGTTAAGATGACATCTTCATTTTCCACCGTAACAAACAAATCCGATAACGGTATCTTTTGAGTTGCGCGTGGATCTGGCTCACTACCTGGGATCTCTATTTGAAAATCTGTGAAGACTGGATACGTATTTGTATTGTGTATGGAAGCGTCGTGCACATCTGCGATGATCGCGTCTGGATGGTTTGCTTTTAATCTCGAGATAACTTCCTTGCTAACTTTTGGATCAAAATAATTGAGAAACCGTGAACAATTTTTTCCATATCCGACGGATTCCCCATTGATGATAAGGATGGGCGAATTATTTTCACAAGTAACCTGGGTATAGAGACCATACGGTGGATCGGTTCTTTTCTCATAGGGAGCAGGTAAAACGTTTACAAGATCCAATACATCGCTTTTACAATTTTCAATGGCCTCAATAACTTTAAAATAAAGGTGGTGAGGTGATTGAACTAACTCAAGTAATTTGCCATTGACCTCCAATTCAAATTTGTTCTTCTGATTATAATACAACTCAAGTATCCTCAATAACGCTACCGGCTGTCCCTGAAATTCGTTTACCAGGATGCTTTTAATCATCTGGCGGATAATTTTTCTTTCGTCAAAACGGCCAAGTGAGCGTCTTAAGCCACAAATTTTTTGGCTGAAAAATTCGAAATTTGGTGTTTGACTCTTTA
>CAZAHL010000066.1:0-24905 GCA_964484845.1 uncultured Chryseolinea sp.
ACCTTGGCTGTAAAAGCAATTTACAACAATAGCATTCAAGGTCAGCTACGACGTACCTTCAGGTTGATTAGCAACGCAGCAGGTACCACATTTTCAAATGGTCGTTTTTACATAAACTCTTCTACCGATGTTTCGGGAGGTGATGCGTTGGTAAATTATACTAACTACTGGTACCTCAACAGCGGTAACGGGGCATGGGGTACTTTAGCTGGTTCGATAAATAATTCTGGGGGAGGAAATTTTCCTACAAACCCTCCAGGATATTATTTTATGGCCACAACAGCTGGTCAAGCACTTTCAGCTGGAACCTATTATTATACCATGGGATCTTCTACAGCTTATCCTAATACATGGTATAGCTATCAAAGTGGTGTTTGGAGCCTTTGGGAAAATTGGACGCTGGATCCCTCGGGAACAACGTTAGTTAACGGTCTTAACCTGCCTCCTCAACCCGGGGATGCAATTGTTATTTTAAACGGGGCTATCATAACAAACGACGTTTCCGGCCAAGTAACTTCCAGTACAACCATCAACAGTGGAGGTACACTGGACATGGCTGCTAGCACTGGTAATACGCTGGGAACTGTCAGCGGTGTCGGTCTTTTACGGATTAACGGTGTGGGCTTGCCGACGGGAACATACACAAGTTTTGTTGCAACGACCGGCGGAACAATTGAGTACTATAGCACAGGCGGGACATTGCCGGTTTCGCAGACTACATACAACAAACTTATATTATCAAATAATACCGGTTCAGCCATCACCTATAATACTGCAAATGACCTCACCGTTAATGGTGATTTTAACATCAGACAGACCGGAGGAGCCGGAACCGTAACCTGGATGGTAAATAACGGAACAGCTAACAGACGCACGATTGTGCTCAACGAAAATTTAATTGTGTCTGCGAATGGAAGAATAAGAGCAAGCTCATCAGGAGCGACTGGCCCCCATCTTTTAACCATCTACGGAAATCTCACGAACAATGGATCTATTAAATTCTTTGATGATACCGATGCTGAATTGAATGCCGATTCGGATTATACGGGAGGATCTATATATACAAGAGCGCTCAAGGTCAATGCAGTCAACGTAACTTTTTCCGGGACGAGTAATCAAACCGTAACATGTAACAACGTCACCGATTTTTATCGTCTAATTGTAGACAAAGGAACCGGTCAACAAGCTGACCTCATCATAAACTCATCGAACGTAGCTAATTTTCGTCTGTGGGGCCCGAATAACCTGGCTCGTTCAGGTACGGCTCCTAACGTAATATCCAATAATAATTTATCTATTGTCAATGGTACCTTACAACTTACCGGAAGTATAAATATACCCTCTTTAATCACAGATATTTCCGCGAGTAATAGCTGGGCAATTCCTCAAAATGGGGCATTATGGATTAACAGTTCAGATGTTACTGTGCAGGTTGCTTCAAATACGGCAGGGGATAATAGGCACCTTCAGCTTTACGGCTTGCTTCGAATTACGGATGGTACCCTAAACCTTGGATATTCCAGAGGCCTTCTAGGAGGAGGATCGGGTTCGTTGATCATGGAAGGTGGAACAATTAACACCTGGCAGTTGCGAACCACAAACACAGGCGCCAATAATAATTTTGCCTATTACCAATCCGGAGGTACCATAAATGTGGGTACCTCAGGTCTAAATGGAGTAAATATTGATGACTATCCTCGATTTGCTTTAAATTACTCAACGTGTACTTTTCAAATGAGTGGTGGAAGTCTGAATGTGGGCAATCCTATGCCATCTGGAACTGGAGTTAATGGAGGTATCATGATCGCTTCATCGAGCTCATCCTATTCAGTTACGGGTGGAAATGTAAACGTGTATGTTCCAGCATCAACGGTAAATTTCACAATTACATCAGCTGCTCCATTTTACAACCTTACTATTTTTAAAGATGGTGCCGGAACAGCTGTTGCAACTTTAAATGATATTTCAGCAGATGATGGAACCGGTGGAGGTGCATTTACACTACCAGCGCAGCCTTTAGTGGTACTAAATGATCTCACTTTAAATACGTTAAATAGTCCTACACTAAATTGTAACAGCCTCGACCTTACGGTTGGTGGCGATTTAGATGTTCAAAGCGGAACCACACTCACACCAGGAGCAACAAACACAGTTACGTTTAATGGTTCGGGAGCCCAAAGCTGGACACATAACGGAACAATCTCAAATTTAAATAATGTGGTTGTAAATAAAAGTTCCAATGTATTATCACTTGGCGGCGCGGGAACTTTCCCCAATATCACAGGAGCAACAATTGGCTTGACCCTAACATCAGGCACACTTAATGACGGCAATAAAACAATTACAGTTACGGGAGCGCTTATTAATAACGCTATTCACGTAAGTCCATCAGCTGTAGGTTCTATTATATTAAATGGTGCCACAAGTATTGGCGGTAGCGGCGTATTCGGGAACTTAACCATTAGCACAAATGCATCTGTCGCCACAAGCGGTGATCATACGGTGAATGGTACGCTCCGTTTGGTTGGTGCTAGCTCCACTTTAAATATTCAATCCAACGGCCTAACAGCTTTAGGAAATATTTATGACGCAGCAGCTGGAACAACATCTGTATTTACAGCTACTAAAAGAATACAGACTGCCGGCCTACGTAATGATGGTGGACTGACACGTCAAGGAACTTCTGGTGATCTATTGTTTCCGGTAGGTACCACAGGAGGAACTGCTTATACGCCTGCAACCATTAACGTCACGGCTACTACACAGGGAAAAATCACAATGCGCCCAGTAATCGGAGTCCATCCTAATCTAACACCTGGCCAAAGCTTACTTTATTATTGGCGTGTTACTAGTACAGGGTACGCTGGGGTCTCAGGGTCGGTCGCACATAAATCGTACACGTACGGAACAGCAACGATCCAAGGAACTTTAACATCATATGAGCCTTCAAGATACGATCCTATAGCTTTTACCTGGACAACAGGAACAACGTATAACGCAACCGGACTTACCGTAATCCCGAACTTTAACAATTTTGGTACAAATATAGACGGTGAATATACAACAGGTAATATAACGGCTGGATCAGTAGGAGTTTTTTATAGCCGTCAAAGCGGTGCTTGGAACGTTAACACCACATGGAGTTCCACGGCATGTGCAGGAACGTGTGGTACCGCTGTACCTGCTGGGGCAGTTGCCGGAGTAAATTTCCCCGGGCCTACTAACCCCGTGGTCATTGGCAATGCATCCAATTTTCATACAGTAACAATGGATGCGGATGGTAGAACTTGCGGAAGCCTTTACATTGAAACTGGATCGACGATCGATTGTAGCACGCGCATAAACCTTTCCTTCGGCGTTAGTACATCACAAAGCGTTGGGGGCAAAGGAACGATTCGTGTCGCTTCTGCAACTGCCGGGGTAGGTGTATTTCCAGGAGGCGATTTTACCAATTTTATTGGACCAAACGGTGGTACAGTTGAGTGGTATGGAGCTACTAAAACATTGCCGACAACCGGCCCTGCACCAAGTAACCTGGTACTTGATAATTATTATAATCTGAAAATTAATCCAACAGCTGGTCAAACAATCACAATGCCATCATCCAATGTTAGTGTATATAAAGATTTTACTGTTAACGATGATTTAGATGGCGGTATTGTACAAACTGACAATGCAGTTTCACGAACCATTACATTGAATGGAAATTTCAGCATTATGAATGGTGCGTTCAGCCTTCGAACTAATGGAGGAAACACGGTTGTATCAGCCTTCAATCTCACTTCATCTTTAGGAAATCTGACCGTGGCATCCGGTGGCACTTTTGGTGTAGTAGCGGGTGGAACCGCCACCCATTCACTTACGACGTTTGGAAATATTGTTAATAATGGCACGTTAGATTTTCGCAATGGAAGTGTTGTTAACTTGACTTTTACTGGCGCATCTAATACAAGTTTCAGTGGGCCAAGTGCTACTACCACGCGACTGAACTTTCTTAATTTGACCAAAGGTGTTGACCAAACCTCCACGCTAACCGTTGATGTTATTGGAACCTCGATGAATACATTAACAGATAATTGGTTAACCCTTACGACCGGAACTGTTAATTTCAATAATTCAGCTTCGTACACACTGGTTTCAAATGTGGATACAGATTATTCTATCCCTGCAATGGCCCGATTAAAAGTTCAGTCAGGTACTGTTAATATAATGGGGAACATTGATGATGATGATAATGATTTACTGTTAGCGGGAACGTTAGAAGTCGCAGGCGGCACTGTAAATGTGAATCCTCTTGTCAACAACCGTGATAGAAACAACGACATTGAATATGCCTCTGCTGGAATTCCAAAAATCATCGTGTCTAGCGGTTCATTATATGTAAATGGCGCCGTAAGAAGATCCACTTCCACGTTATCAGGAGCTTTGGATTATGATCAAAGTGGCGGGACCGTCACTGTTGGCGGACGTAATTGCGACGCGAACAATACGCGCGGCGTGTTCGAAATTGAAAATAGTACAGGGAGCAGGTTCGCTCAATCGGGAGGGACATTGAATGTGAGAAGGGCAGCAGGTGGATTATCATTTGCAGACTTGTACATCAACCCGGCAAGTGTTTCAGCATCCAGTGGCACGATTCAGTTTGGGATGGATGTAAATACGGCGGTGACAACTCCCTTGAGTATTAACATCGTGCCCTCAGTGCCTAATTTTAGCATCTTAAACGCAGGAACAGCGCAAATAGTGAATATGAGATCCAGTGAATTGACCGTGTCCGGCGCGCTCACAATTAACACAAACAGTACATTGCAAACCAATGCGCTGGATGTTAACATCGGTGGCAATTTAACGATCACGGGAGTTTACAACGGAACTATTGTAACAGGAAATACAACGACCTTTAACGGCTCAGGCCCCCAAACGGGATCGCTAACAGCAGGCAGTACGTTTCAAAATATTACGATAAATAAATCTGCAGGAACCGCTACGTTGGACGGAAATTCATCCATTAACAATCTTAACATTTTAAGCGGAACTCTCTCCGTAACAAATACACTTGATATCAATGGCGACATTGTCAATAATAATAGTACACAAATTGGTGGAGGTATTTTAAACATGGCCGGTGCCAGCACGACGCACACGATCACCAGCTCAAACGGATCGTTTGGCAATTTGAATTTAGGGGGGGCGTCAACCACAAAAACAGTCAATGTATCAGGAAATATGACGGTTACTGGTACGCTGAATTTTACAGCTTCCGGCACAAGTCGTTATCTGAATATTGGATCAAACAAATTGACATTCTCTACGAGCGGAGCAATAAATACTACTAATATTGGCCCAACTCGGTTTATTAAAACAAACGGTGTGGCTAGTGATCTTGGTGTAGTTAAAGATTGGCCTGTGGGAACAAACTCTTTTACATATGCTGTAGGCACTCGAACAAATTATACACCTGTCACCTTTACTGGCTTAGTCGTAACTACGGCAGGAAACATGACTGTTGCACCGGTGGATAGCCAGCACCCTACGGCTACTGCCATTGGAGAACAGATTTTAAACTACTACTGGATTGTTAAAGCAGGAAGTAGCATCGTATTTAATCCTAAACTAGGAACACATGCGTATCAGTTTCCGGCTGGTTTTATAGGTGGTTCAGGAGGTACTTTGATCGCCGCTCATCTTGATGCTATCAATTTAGTAGGCTGGACTGGACCTCCAAATAATGGTGGAACGGTCAATACCCCAACAAATACGATCATGACGTTTACCAATGCAAATATCAATTTGCCTCAGCTCACTAACTTGCCTTCTGCCAACGGCGAATTTCACTATTCAGTAGGTACAATCGCTACGTTAACCTCGCCAGTTACACCTCTTTACTCTCGTATTGAAAATGTGGCAACAGTAGGGAATCTTTCTGTCGGAGGAAGCTGGAATACAGCAGCCAACTGGACCATCAATTCAAGTGGCTCGGGGTGTCCATGTATGGTACCTGCTGGACGCCCTGTGGTAATTTTGCCTTCTGCTCGTATTAATATGGACTTCTCAGGATTAAATTCATTCAGTTCAAAAATTGATGGACTTTTAGTATTGACTAATTCTACAGGTCATAATCTGGGGGCTATCAGTGGCACAGGAACGCTTCGAGCGAGTACGTCTACGTTACCTGCGGGTAATTACACAACTTTTGTTTCATCTTCCGGGGGCACTATCGAATATTTACCTACCCCAGCCGTTGATATAAACATGAATAGCAGAACCGACTATAATAATTTAAGGATAGCAGGTACTAACGTAGTCACCATGACAAATGTCAATTTGAATTTGAATGGCTCATTAACGATTGTTGCTGGTGCTACATTAAATAACACAACTAACAATCGCGATTTGGCTGTTGCTGGAAGCATATCTAATGCTGGAACATTTTCTCAGGGAGCCGGAACGGTTAACCTTGGAGGTGACTGGTCAAATTCGGGAACCTATAATGCAGGAACGAGCACGCTGAATTTTAATGGGTCAGCACTTCTGCAAGGAATTTCTGGTACGAATTCATTTTACAACCTGAGTGTATCAAAACCCTCCGGTAACGTGACCCTAAGCGCTCTGACAACTGTAACCAATCTTCTTACGCTTACTACGGGCAAAATTATCACTACAACGGGGAATCCACTTGTATTGACGACAACAGCCTCTTCTACAGCGGGGAACGCTAACAGCTTTGTTTCAGGACCCATGCGAAAAACATTTAATGGATCATTCACCTTTCCGGTAGGAAGCAATGCAGTAAATAGATATAGACCGGCTACAGTATCGGCTACCAGTACCAGCGACACATGGACTGTTGAATATGTAGGCAACAGTCCCACAGCCCAAGGATATCCAAATACGTCTTTTAACTCGACGAACGTTGCTAAAGTAAGTCAATTTGAATATTGGAACGTGTCCCCTGCTGTGCTTACAACAACCGCAGCGTTAGAGTTAACTTATAATACGGGAAGTTACATTGCGAATCCAACCAATATTGGAACTGTTGCTAATCTTAAGATCGTGCATTGGGATGGTAACCCCCTCAATAGGTGGGATGTGCCATTAGGTGGAGGAACCTTTACGCAAATGGGAACAAATGTAACTGGAACTGTAAAGGTGAGCCTGGTGACCAATTTTAGTCCTTTCACTTTCGGGTCCACAGATCCGGACTCTCCGTTACCGATCACATTGGTAGCGTTCAATGCAAAATTGAATAACGATCAAGTTGATTTGACCTGGAAAACAGCTCAGGAAATTAACAATCATTTCTTTGTGGTAGAAAAAACAACAGATCTGGAAAATTTCTATGAAGTGGGAAGTATCAACGGAAACGGGGATACTAAGGAAGGCCATAGTTATTCCATGATCGATCCCAATCCTTCATACGGAAGATCATATTACAGACTAAAACAGGTAGATTTTGATGGCAAATTCTCATTCTCGGATCTCAGGCTTATTGATTTTGAAGGCCCGCAGTTTCCGACCTTAAAAGCTTATCCTAATCCGTACAATTCCATAAATAATGCTAGTCTTACAATTGAAATATCAGGTTTGAAAGATACTAGCTTTGTTCCGCTTAGAATTTATAATCTCCAGGGCCAGATACTGTTTGAAAAGTTATATGAAGTTACTACTCCAGGCCGTTTGAAACAGTACGTGAATTTTGGAAATACGTTTGCCCCTGGAATGTATATCGTTAAAGCAGGGGAAACATTCTACCTCACCCAGAAACTTGTGGTTGAATAATTTTACCGATTATTCCTATACTTGTAAGCCAATCTCAGGATTGGCTTTTTTTTTAACAACCGAGGACTGTGCGTACTAAAGCGATCACCAGATTACTTTTTACTGTGGGTGTAATAACCTGGCTGGCCTTGGTGCTTACGGATATTTTCATTCTTCTGGCTTCTGTGAATGGAATTAAGCCCGAAGTACCCATTTGGGTTCCCGGTATAATTCTCAACCTTTTCATCGTTTCTCTTTTTTACTACTATAAGATCAAAATCGAAAGGGATGAAGTTTTAAACTTCGTTGACTTGCTATGGCGGGTTTTTGCCACTGGATTAATCGCAACTGTCATCTCTCTTGGTCTCCGGCTTATTGAATATTTGTTGGGAGACACGACCCTCACCAGACATACGGTCTTTATGGACCTGGTATACCTCATCAATCTGGGGTTGATGATCGGATTTTTAATGATGGCGTTTGCAGCCTGGAAACGCCTTATACTTTATCAGAAATCCAAATGGCTGTTGAGGCTGTGGGCATTTTTTGAAATTGGATTGTTGATTTCCCTGCTGTATAACAGTTTCAAATTTCCGGTGGTAGAATGGCTCTACGGCACATTGCTAGGGATTTTTGTAATTGTAGGGCTTGTCCTCACTGGAAACATGAAATGGGTGGCGTTTCTCAACTTCAAACAAAAATGGACCAGCCTATTACTTCTTTTACTAACCCTTTTTTACCTGCTCTATATCTTTTATACGAACAGTTCGCGGTTGGAAAGTATTAGCGATGTCTCACCTTACTTTACTGACTACCGACATCACATTTTCATTTTATCACTCATCGTATTCGTAACGATCTATGCAATCTTTTCTTTTCTGGTAATATTATTCAATCTGCCAACTACTTCGGTCTTTGAGCAAAAACTGGAAGAGGTGGTAAACTTTCAACGTATTAGTCAATCCATCCAAACAGAGCAGAGTGAGGAAAGCGTTTATAATATCTTACTGGAAACTTCGGTAAGCTCCGTGTTTGCTGATGCCGCGTGGCTAGAAATAAACAGCAATGCCCACGAACATAAAATTTTTACTTATAAAATAACAGAGAAAGAATCCTTCGATATTATCAACCATCTAAAAACGCACAATATCAAAGGTGTATTTGATCAGGGAAGTGAAAAGACTAAAAATTTATCAAAGCACTTAGCATCGCTTAAAGGGTCACGGTTTCGCTCTATCCTTGCATTTCCTATTTACGTAAAGGGGCAAAATATTGGAACTCTTGCGCTTGTTAAAGAATTGCCGGAAGGTTTTAATAGGGAGATGACAAAGATCATCTCCACGTTCTCGAATCAAGCTGGAATCTCAATAGAAAATTTTCGCCTCATGGAAGAGGCGCTTCAGAATGAGCGCTACAAAGAGGAGCTGAAAATTGCCAAAATGGTGCAAAAAAGTTTGTTACCCGCCATTTTAGAGCAGGATAAAGATTTTGATATAGCGGCTTTCTCTGAATCTGCAGATGAAGTTGGAGGTGACTATTATGATACATTGCGTGTCGACTCACACCTCATTTCAATCATCATAGCGGACGTTTCAGGGAAAGGAACAACAGCCGCCTTTCACATGTCCCAAATGAAAGGTATTTTTCATAGTCTGGCACAACGAGATATTGAACCAAACGAATTTATGATTCAGGCAAATCAAGCGTTGGTTTATTGCCTGGAGCGTGGTTCATTTATTTCAGCTACCTATTTCATTATTAATACTCAAACCAAAACAATTAGATATGCGCGTGCCGGGCATTGCCCTGTATTGTATTACTGTTCTGAAAAAAAATCATTGGAATATTTTAAGGATAAAGGGGTGGCATTGGGTATGGTAAGAAATAAAACGTACAGCAGTTTTATAAAATCTAATGTCTTTCAATACAAGCCTGATGATATTCTCGTGCTTTATACCGATGGCATCACCGAAGCAAAAGATGGAAAAAGTGAAGAGTTTGGCTACGAAAGATTGGCTTGCGTGATTAACGAAGTAAGAGATTTACCGCCGCTGGACATTCAACAGCATTTAATTAACAAACTGTATGAATTTTCAGGTACCAGTAATATCGATGATGATTACACTACCATGATTGTAAAGTTTAAATAATAAAAAAGTTCCTTTTATAGCACGAAGGAGCAAAACTATTGGATTAACATTAAATTCTAAACCACGTTAAAACGCCTATGATCCACATCAAAAGACTACAGGAGGATGGAGCGGACATACTTGCCTTGATCGGTGAAATTGACGCCAGCTCTTCCATTGAGCTCGACCTGTCCATTGCCAAAAGTGTGGGAGAAGGATTTTCAAAAATCCTAGTTGATTGCAGTTCACTCGAATATATTTCATCCGCCGGCCTAGGAGTTTTTATGTCTTACATAGAGGAATTTAAGGATCGGAATATAAAAATGGTGTTGTTTGGGATGAGCGATAAAGTGGAAAACACGTTTAATATTTTAGGCCTGAATGAGTTGCTGCAGATCGGAAAGGATAAAGTACAGGCAAAGCAATTGATCAATGAAATATAAGTATAAATATCAAGTTGGTTGTAGCATCGAGAACCTCAAAGGTGTCCGTGATTTTATTCGTGGCTCGTTGAAGAATCATGAAATTCCGGATTTGCAGATCAGCGAAATCGTCCTGGCGCTTGATGAGATGTGTTCCAATCTTATGATCCACGCCCACCATTGCAACAACCAGGATTTATTCGAGTTGGTCATTCATGTTGAAAATAATCAGCCTCTTGTTTTTGAAATTATTGATGACGGAACTGTGTTTGATATCAATCAATTTAATACTCCTGCTATTGATAATATTGTACAGGAAAAACGCAAAGGCGGATTGGGCATACGCTTGGTTAAATCCATCATGGATAAAATAGAATATCAAAAGACAAAGGAACACAATATCTGCCGCCTTGTTAAAACCGTTCATTTCAAGTAGTCTCTCCACAAAATTCACGATTTTGAAATTTGCTCTTCTTTTACTTTGCAGTGCGATAATAAATTTCAGCGGCGCACAAACGAAACTGTCCAAACCAAAAAAGGCTAAATCAATTCCCTTATTTACTGTTGATAAGGATGCCGTTACAGTAGACGAATTTATTTACCTCTATAAGAAGAACCACCAGGATACGGCGAAAGATTTCACAGCAGAGAAAGTAAATGAATACCTCGATTTGTTTATCAATTTCAAATTGAAAGTGCAGGAAGCGAAACGCAGGGGACTGGACACAACAAAGATCTTTTTAAAGGAATATTCCGGATATACCGATGAGCTCCGGAAGCCCTATTTGCCAGATGCAAAGATCGTCGATAGCTTGGTAAAGCTTACCTATGATAGGATGAAGGAAGAAATCAAGGCAGCACATATTCTGATTTCCGTAAAGCCTGACTCTTCGCCTACCGATACGCTACTGGCATATAATAAAATTATGGCCATACGGAAAAGGGTTTTAGAAGGAGAGGATTTTGGGGATGCAGCCATTGCTACATCCGAAGATCCCTCTGCCAAATCAAACAAAGGAGATCTCGGATACTTTACGGCGTTGCAAATGGTTTATCCCTTTGAATCAGCAGCCTATTCAATCAAGGTTGGAGAGATCAGTCAACCGATTCGAACCCGCTTTGGATACCACATCCTTAAAGTATTGGATCGCAGGCCTGCTCGGGGAGAGGTGGAAGTGTCACACATTATGGTGCGAACCAATGATGCTGATCAAGACAAAGTAAAAAATATCATTTTCACGGTGCACGACCAGTTGCAGGCTGGAATGAATTGGAATGAACTATGCAAGCAATATTCGGAAGATCCAAGCACCAAGGAAAACGGAGGAAAACTCAAACCTTTTGGTACGGGTGCAATGACGGCGGTACCAGAGTTTGAAAGAATAGCTTTTAACCTGCAAAAACCGGGTGAGATTTCTGATCCGTTTCGAACCCAATATGGGTGGCATATTATACGTTTAGAACGTAAGATCCCCGTACCCAACTACGATGAGATAGCCCCTTCGTTAAAGCTAAAGGTGGCTCGTGATGAACGTACCGATCTATCGAAACAGGGATTACAGAGCAAACTTCGGAGGGACTTTCAGTTTGCAGAAAATAAAGCGGTAAAGTCTAAGATCGATGTGCTGGCTGATTCAAGCCTTACGAAAGGAAAATGGGAAGTAAAAGTTTCTCCCAAGGAAGAAAAAGAATCCCTTTTCACCCTTCGGACTAAACATTATCGGGCAGGGGATTTTCTCACTTATATCAGGCAAAATCAACGCCCGACCACCCTCAGCCCGGAAAAATATTTAGACCAATTGTACAACCAATACGTGGATGCCAACATCATGATGGAGATGGAGGATAAGATTAAACGGGAGAATCCCGAATACAGCTTCTTGCTTCAAGAATATTACGAGGGAATTTTGTTGTTTGATATTATGGAAAAGGAAGTATGGAGCAGGGCCTCAGAAGATTCTATCGGCCAACAGCGTTATTATAATGCTCATCTTTCTGATTACAAGACCGGAGAACGTGCAAGAATTGCCTTTTTCTCTTCAAACACCAATGAGTTCAGTGAACCCCTTCGCCAGCTTATCTTATCAGGCGATGAAAGCAAAATTCAGGATTTCATATCGACTAACAAAATAAAAACAGAACTGGGTTATTTTAAAAAGGAGGATAAGCCCGTTTTACAAAAGGTACCATGGACAAAGGGCGTCTACACGGTGGAAAACAATGGAATGTATTACCTTGCGTGGCTAAAGGATATACTACCACCAGGTCCGATGTCGTTTGATGAAGCCAGATCAGCTATAATATCGGATTATCAGTCTTATTTAGAGAAGAGCTGGCTGGAACAGTTAAAGAAAAAGTATTCGGTAAAAGTGAATGATAAAGGCAGGCAATACATATTACGACAGTTACAAGCCAAATAAAAGATTAGCGTTGGGATCACTGAATTTTTTATGGGTATTTATGGCAGTTTTCCTTTTCGGATGTGATCTCATTAAAATGAAAGGTGATAATTCAGACAAGGGGATAGGTCGAGAACCAGCTGCCCGCTCCAATAATTCTTATTTATATAAAGATGAGCTCTTGGGTATTGTAGCCCCTGGCACACCGTCTGAAGATAGCGCAAAGATCGTGGAAGCCTATATCACGAGTTGGATACGTAAACAACTGTTAATTCAGGAAGCTTCACGGAAAATTGATATTGATGAAGCGCAAGTAGAGCGTAAAATTCTTGATTACCGGTACAGCATTATTGCTTATGAATATCAAAACTATTATGTAAACCAGCACTTAGACACCATCGTATCAAACGTAGAAATAGAAAAGTATTATAAAGGTCATATTGACAACTTTTTACTTAAACAAAATATTGTTCAGGCCACTTTTATAAAAGTTCCTAAAAATGCCCCCCGTACTGACAAGATCAAAGAACTCATCTTTTTTACAAATCGTGAGAAAGACAGTCGCGAGTTAAAATCATATTGCCTGAGTTTCTCAGCCGCTTATCACATTTCTGATTCCACCTGGATGGTTTTTGATGACCTTGTTAAGAACTCGCCGCTGGCTGAAATTCCAAATAAAATACAGTTTCTTAAAACAAATCCTTATTATGAGTCCTCCGAAGAGAATTTTCTTTATTTCTTGAAAGTTGACCGTTACAGGATTTCCGACAACGTATCGCCAATAGAATTTGTTAAAGATGATATTCGCAACTTAATTTTGAATAAGAGAAAAGTAGACTTAGCCAAACGATTAGAAGAAGAAGTATACAATGAAGCAAAAAAAGATGATGATTTTGAGATCTTTAAATGATATGAAGACCATAAGCAGATTAAAATATTTTGTACTGATTCTAGTAAGCTCAATGATCTTAACCCAAAGCTATGCCCAGGAAAATGAAGGCTTTGTGGTGGATAAAATTATTGCTAAGGTGGATAATTATATTGTGATAAAGTCCGAATTGGAACGAGCTTACCAGGACTATTTAACAAATGGAGGATCTCCTTCTCCGGAAGCCCGCTGTCAATATCTGGCCATGTTGGTGCGCAATAAATTGATGCTGGCTAAGGCAGAAATAGATTCAGTCGTGGTGCTGGATGCCGAAGTAGATCTAAATACTCAAAACCGCATGGATATGATTTTGTCACAGTCTGGCAAAACGGCCAACGAACTGGAGGCATTGTATGGTAAAACACTGGAACAAGTAAGGCTTGAGTTGCGCGATCAGATCCGCGAGCAAATGCTGGTTAGCAAAATGGAGGAGACGATGACAGATGGAATTGTTGTAACACCTGCCGATGTAAAGCGTTTTTATGGTAAAATTCCGAAGGATAGCTTGCCTTATTTTTCAGCCTCCGTAGAGGTAGCACAAATCGTGAAAATTGCCAAGGTGAGCGAAGAGCAAAAAAACAAAACACGTACTCAACTGATAGGTATCCGCGATCGAATTTTGGCTGGCGAAGACTTTGCTACGCTTGCAAAACAATATTCGGATGACCCAACTGTAATATCAAACGGTGGGGAGATGGGTTGGTCCGCGCGGGGACGGATGGTGCCAGAATTTGAAGCGACGGCCTTTAAATTAAAACCAAAAGAATTATCCATGCCATTTGAATCAGCCTTCGGAATGCATATAATGCAATTGATAGAACGGCGAGGAAATGAATATCAATCGAGGCACATTCTCATTTCTCCAGAACCCTCCGGGGATGATATCAAACAAGCAACCCGATATCTGGACAGCCTTCGAAATTTAATTGTGAACGATAGTATTACTTTTCAAAAGGCTGCTAAGGAATACTCAGACGACGTGCAAACCAAAGGAAACGGTGGATTCTTTAGTGACCGTGATGGTGGTGTTCACCTTACCGTGGATGAGCTTGATCCTATTGTATTTTTTAAACTTGACTCGATGAAAATTGGTGCTGTATCCGAGCCTATTACTTACCGTACCGACGATGGAAAAGATGCCGTGAGAATTTTATACTATAAATCACGAACGGCCCCCCATCAGGCCTCGCTTAACCAGGACTGGACTAAAATTCAGGCAGCCACGTTAAACGAAAAGAAAGATAAGGTATTGCAAAAATGGTTTCAAAAAGCCAGAGCCGATGTATTCATTAACATCGATCCTACTTACGATAATTGTGGAATATTAGACGAGCGCCAATGACAAAATTTGCTTCTGACGTAGATGCAGCCAGCGCCCTGGCTGATGGTTACAAAAAACTTAAAAAAGAAATTTCCAAAATTGTCATCGGACAAGACGAGGTCGTGAGGCAAGTTCTGATCAGCATATTTTGCCATGGGCATTCCCTTCTAGTGGGGGTACCCGGGCTGGCTAAAACATTGCTGGTGCAAACTATCGCTACGTCGTTAGACCTTCAGTTTAAACGTATTCAATTTACTCCAGACTTAATGCCCTCTGATATTCTTGGGGCAGAGACAATGGACAAAGAACGTAATTTCAAATTCGTTAAAGGGCCCGTATTCGCGAACATCATACTCGCAGATGAGATTAACCGTACGCCTCCAAAGACGCAGGCTGCTTTGCTAGAATCCATGCAGGAATATGCTGTTACCATTGCCGGGGAAAGGTATGAATTGCCTAGGCCTTTCTTTGTTTTAGCGACGCAAAATCCAATTGAGCAAGAAGGGACTTATCCACTTCCCGAAGCTCAGCTTGATCGTTTTATGTTTAATATTCAACTGACCTATCCCTCTTTTAAAGAAGAGGTAGAGGTGGTGAAAAATACAACATCGGATGAAGTAAGATCTGTAAATAAAATTTTAACCGGTGAAGAAATAGCCTATTTTCAACATCTTGTGAGAAGGGTACCAGTACCCGATAACGTTATTGAATATGCTGTTACGTTGGCCAATAAAACAAGGCCTGGGGTAGTCGGTGGTTCGGATATAGCAAATGATTATTTAGAATGGGGAGCAGGACCAAGAGCCTCTCAATACCTAGTCATGGGCGCCAAATGTAATGCCTTGCTAAACGGAAAGTATTCACCCGACATTGAAGATATCCAAGCCATCGCGAAACCGGTGTTACGTCATCGAATTGTTAGAAACTTTAAAGCGGAGGCAGAGGCTATCAGCGTCGATACTTTGATTGAGAAATTGATGGCTACGGCGAAAGTAGTTTAATTGGTTAGTTCGAGGTTTCAGGTTTGAGGTTGAGCGCGGTTCACGGTTTCGAGTTTCTACTCAAGACCTTTTTCTTTCATCTTTTTGAATTCCCGAACCCTTCTTGTCATAGCTACACTAAAGCCGATAAGAAGCACAAGCGTGCCAATCCACAACAAGTTGATGAAAGGTTTTTCCAAGGCTTTAATCACTACCCAGTCTTTTTGCCTTGTTTCTATTCCGAGCGTGAATTCATTGGTTTCCGGGTGAATGTTCATCAAGGTTACGCGTACTCCTAAGTCTTTCACTTCATCTGAAATTCGTCCTGCCATTTTATTCCTGATTAAAAAAATGGGTTCAACCACATACTCTCCTTTTTCCCCTTGTAATCGAATTTTTGCTTTAACAGCAACATCCTGGTCTGTAAGTTCAACGCCTAAAACGTTAAAGACGCGATCAACGGATTCAAGAACCGCTACATAATCATTTGCGAAAAATTCTTGCGCCAGTTTAACTTTCATTTCTTCCATCTTGTTCCACTCGCCCTCCTCCTCGGGGTTCATAACGGAAGACACATGAGTATATAAATCGGCTGTTACCGTTCGGTATATGTCGGGAGAAGCTAGTAGTCCACCCATCTCAGGATTGATCTGCGCCCTTGGATAAAGGGTATATTTCTTAGCTCCTTTCCGAAGCTCAATTTCATAAAAGGTATTTTCACCTTCCACCTGAATGGAATCATTCGCTTTGTAATTTTCCCCATTCACTGAAATGTCGCGTTTTGCAACAACAAGATTTTTATCGCCGGACTTAAACACATCGCTTGTTCGAATGAATCCCGAATGATAACGCGGTTGAATTCTCTCTCCTAAATATTCAATTTCATATCCCCACATCGTTCGTGGTTCATGAACAAAAAGGAATAGATTATCACGGTTAAATTCCTTACTAAACTCCTTAGAAATTTGAAGACCAGTGTTGTTAAGGGAGACTACTTTTGAATATCCGGCTGAGAACATGACGCCGATGAGCATTAAGCCAATGCCAATATGAGCGATGGCCCCTCCCGACAGTCCTGGACTGGATTTAAGTAAAGTCATTAAAATTTTCCCATTCGCAAAAATTGTAAAAAGTCCGGCGAACATGAGCAAAATATAGGATAGGTTGAAGACTTTGGAGAGATTAACGATCAACAGTGTTGCCAGTACCGCTGCGACAAGGGGTATAAACAGTTCATTAAATAAAATTTTCCTATCGATTTTTTTCCACCAAAAAAATTGCCCAATCGCAGAGAGTATACCCAGTGCTATAGCAAACCAGATCTGAAATTTTGAATAGAATGCAACTGCATCAGTGGGAGGCGCCAATTTTTTCTCAACACCAAATAACCCTATGACGGCATTGATAACTGGGATGGAGGTCCCGGCAATCACCTGGAAACCCATTAGGCAAAGCGTTGTGGCGCCAATAAAAATCCAGAATTCACGAGAGTATGTAGATACTTCTTTTTCGGTTGATGGAATTTTTTTCCATCGAATAGCTGAAAGAATCACCGCGGCAATTAGAAAAAATAAAAGATACCACAACAACTGGCCAGAAAGCCCAAGATCTGTAAACGAGTGTACTGAAGAATCGCCAAGTATTCCACTTCGCGTTAAGAACGTTGAATATAAAATGGCTATAAAAACGCTAATCACTAAAACGATGGAAGCCTTTAGCGCAGTTTCGCTGTTTTTATAGGTGATCATCGTATGAATAGAAGCTATGAGTAAAATCCAAGGCACATACACGGCATTCTCAACGGGATCCCAATTCCAATAGCCGCCAAAGTTTAAGGTTTCATACGCCCAATAACCGCCCATTAAAATTCCAAGCCCTAAAACAGCGCCTCCGAATAATGACCAGGGTAATGCCGGCCTTATCCAATCGCCGTATTTTTTTAACCAAAGACCGGCCATGCAAAAAGAAAAAGGCACAACCGTTAATGCAAAACCTAAAAAAAGTGTGGGCGGATGGATAACCATCCAATAATTCTGTAGCAACGGATTTAGACCCTTGCCATCCTCCGGAATAAATTCCGGTTGTGCTGTAAAAATCGGTGCTTCGGGCATAGCATCTCTCAGCAAAATAAAAGGTGAGCTTCCGATTTTGAAATCCAATCCTGGTAACACAACGCCTAAGATCATTGAGGCGAGGAACGCTTGCACTATAGCAAAGACCGTCATGACAGGTGCTTCCCAAAATTTATTAGTATGAATCAGGACGATACCCAGCACGCCGTGCCAGAACATCCATAATAAAAAACTCCCCTCTTGCCCATTCCAGAACGTGGATATTAGATAATAAGAAGGCAGCTTTTTGTCTGAGTAATTGTATGCATAATGGTATTCAAAATAGTGGTTTGCAATAATGACAAATAAGGTAATGCAGATCCCCAGGACAGATGCTGCATGTAAATAGAAACCTACTCTGCCATTCCAAAGCCAACGTTGTTTAACAGCTAGATCGGAAATAGTAGTTGCTTTGAGGTAGACAAAGGAGGTGACCAATGCCAGGATAAAGGACGTAATAACAAAAAGGTGACCTAAGTCACCAATTAAATAGTGCATGCGCGTGTTTTATATATCTTAGCTAAATGCATCAAGCTGATAACCCCGTGTCAATAAGTGTAAGTGTGTGACCAATTATAAGACGAGATTATACGTTTATTTTTTCTTCCTGGTATTTGGAAGGGCACTTTAAAATAATCTTAGAAGCATTAAAGTCATCCCCATCGTAACTTCCAATGACTACTACTTTTTCAGAGCGGGTAAAATCCGGTGGCATGGGTTGATTGTAATATACTTTTTGTTCTTTCCCTTGATCATCGACCATAATAAAGGAAAATGACACTCTGTCCTCCCCTTCCTGAATACCGAGAATTTCCCCTTTTGAATCCTTCTTCAGTTGGCCGACAACATGAATTTCTTTGTTGTTGCCGGACGTTGACATCGCCAAAGCTTCATTGAAGCCCACATAGGTACTTGCGTCATCGGCCGTTGAAACGATTATTCCAATTGCTACCGCAATGACAATCAACAAGAATATATGCGATTTCTTCATGATCCTCTAAAAAAATGTAGGACAAACTTAGGTACAAATGGACAAAAAACCGTGGATTGTCTGAAAAACAGAAGTTCTGTTTAATTGGTTTGTTTTTTTCTGGCGGAAATCAATTTTTCCAACCTGCTGACCTTTTTATCCATTAAAAAAAGGTAAAAAATAAGTCCTGCTAAAATGACGAGAATGATTGCTACCACCACGTAAATTTTCCCTTCAGCCCGAAGATTATCGGCCATTTGAACTTGGTCCTGGCTATAGGCAGTGTTTGCTAACATCATCAGTGTTAGAATGATTACGGTGTTTTTGATGCTATTCATTTTCTATGTCAATGATTTTTTCTTCTAACTCCCGGATTTTTACCCGCAGCAATGAGATCCAGATTCCCACTAAAAACCAACCAACCACGGCAGGATAAAATATGAACCGCATTTTGCTATCCAGATCATACATATTAAATCCCGGATTTCCTCCGCTTCCGGGATGCATTGAGCTAGTAAGTCTTGGAATAATAAAAATTAAGGGTATCATCGCAGCAAATGCAAAAATGTTGTAAACAGCGCTTAATCTAGCCTTTTGTTCTTCATTTTGAATTGAGCCCCTCAAAATAAAATAAGCGAGGTACACTAGCAACGCAACCGCGGCTCCGTTTTGTTTTGGGTCACCATGCCAGGGTGATCCCCACGTGTAATTTGCCCACAGCATGCCTGTTATCATTCCCAAAATTCCAAATATCAACCCAACGTTGGCATACTCAACGGATTTAATATCGAGGTGTGGAGAAGGATTACGCAAATATAAAACTGAATGATATACAGATATCAGAAAAAGTAACACCATACCGAACCACATCGGAACATGAAAATATAAAGCTCGCACAGTCTCGTTGAGAATATTCAAACGGGGAACATCAAAAAGTAGCCCACCCAGGTGAACGTAAATCAACAAAGTTATTGCAAGAATTTTGACCCAGGTTTTCATTTAGCTGTCAGGTGAGCTGTCAGCTGACAGCTAGCTGCGCCAAATATACGGGAACAGCAGGTAAGCCAATGCAACCATAATACAATTTATGGCTAGTAAATTTAAGAGTTCATCCTGACTCGAGGACCTGGCAAGACCATCCAACGCGTTTTTAGTAATTTTTATCGCCATGAGAAGGAGAGCAATAATGATTGGAAAACTTAACACAGCCATCAGAATGTTGCTGTTCGTAGTTTTTGAGGCTATCGCCGATATCAAACTAAGGGAAGCGGAAAATCCAAAAGAAGTTAACAGCAGGGTTGTCAGAAAAAGCCCTTGATCTTGAATAGGATTGCTAATGAAAACTGAAAAAAGAAAATATCCCAGCAGAGAAAGTATCAGGCTAAGGCCGGCATTATAAATAATTTTTGAAAGTATAATCGCTTGCGGGCTTGCAATAGAGTAATAATAGATCAAGGTGCCTTTTTTTTCTCCAATAAAACTTTTGGCAATCCCATTCACCATGGTAAAAAGTATAGACAACCAGAATAACGCGGACCATGTTGCCTCACTGATAGAATTTTGCCTTAAACTAAAGGTGAGGTAGCAAATGAAAATAATGCTAAAAAGGTAAAGACTGATCCCGGAAATAACAGCCTTTCGGCGAAGCTCCAGAATAAATTCTTTTTGTATCAGCTTAAAGATCATGCTGTTTGTTTTGTTGCATCGGCCATTCTAAGAAGTTTGCGAATTGATTTAAATGCAATAAACATAGCGCTGAAAAAAAGGCCTATCATAGCGCCTACGAATATCGAAATCGAAAGCTTCGGCTTAGTTGGTCTATCAAATTTTGCAAAACCTTCAATTACTTGTACACTGTTGGCCAGAGCGAACGCGTTTTGATTTGCTATCTTTTTTTCGGTTAATTCTATAATTTTAGAATTAACCGTAGTTGGATCAAACATCACACTCCCTTTTGTTTTTTCAAAAAACGTTCCATCTGCGATATTTTTTTTCATTTGCTCTAAGTGTTTGATTTCCTCCTCGATTTTAGAAATCATTTGTTTCAAGTAGCTCTTGTTTTGTTCAACCCTGACCTTTGCAAACTCATTGTTTTCAAGGTATCGAACCAGGCCCTCTTGAAGCTCCAGAAGGACGTCTTGGTTAAAAACTTCGGCCGTTATTATAAACCTATCACTTTCTTTCTCACCATCATTTTCTGAAACGTTGTCAACGCCGATGAAACTGAGCGCTTTGACTGTACTGTCTGATACACCTAGTAAATTTGAAATGGCCTTGGTATTCGATTCTCTTTTGTGTCTGTTTAATCTGTCGATTAAATTTTTCGTATACGATTTGGTCATGATGCCTGAGCTGATGACCATTTTATTCTCAAATATCTTTCGTGACGTATAAAAGGAGGCCAATCCCAGCGCAATGCCAATCACAAAGAATAAGATGATGATCCAGAAATTTGCCCTAATAATATTGACGCATTTCAGGAACAATTCTAACAAATCGATCTCGTCTTGTTTGTTTACCTTTTCCATTTTTTCTGCTAATTGTCCGAAAAATAGAAAATAATACAAAATCATTCTAATCTATTAGTTTTGTGGGCTTATCGCTAGGATAATATGCAGTCAGATCAAACAGTTCTAATAACAGGGGCAGCAGGATTTATTGGTTTCCACCTTTCTAAAAAACTTTGCGGCGCTGGATACACCGTTGTAGGTATTGACAATCTGAATAATTATTACGATGTAAATCTCAAGGAATCGCGACTTAATATTCTTAAGAAACTGCCTAACTTTATTTATCATAAAGTTGATTTGGTTGACTATAAGAGTTTGAATCATCTATTCAGCCAGCACTCCATAAACTATGTTGTCAATCTTGCAGCGCAGGCAGGGGTACGCTATTCGTTAACAAATCCTCATGCTTATCTCGAAAGTAACCTGCACGGATTTCTGAACATTTTGGAGGTTTGCCGGCATCATGCTACCAAGCACCTGATTTATGCTTCTTCCAGTTCCGTTTATGGAGCCAATAAAAAAATGCCTTTTTCCGTTCATGATAATGTAGATCATCCGATATCACTTTATGCGGCTTCAAAGAAAGCGAACGAATTAATGGCTCATACCTATTCGGCCCTTTATAATTTACCTACTACCGGACTTCGCTTTTTTACGGTGTATGGTCCCTATGGAAGACCCGACATGGCATTGTTTCTTTTTACCAAGGCAATTGTCGAAGGTAAACCCATTGACGTTTTTAATAACGGAAAAATGCGACGCGACTTTACCTATGTGGACGATATTGTGGAAAGCATATCTCGATTAGTTCCCAAAATTCCAACGCCGGACAATAAGTGGTCGGGGCTTACTCCAGACCCCGCGAGCAGTTTTGCGCCCTATCGAGTTTATAACATTGGGAACAACAAGCCTGTGGAACTGCTCCAGTTCATTGAAGTTATTGAACAACAGCTAGGAAAAAAAGCAACTAAAAATTTCCTTCCCTTGCAAGATGGCGACGTTCCTGAAACCTACGCTGATGTAAACGATTTGATGCGCGAGATTGATTTTAAACCCGAAACACCTATTGAAACAGGAGTATCGAAATTTATCGAATGGTATAAAGAATATTATCAGATAAAGATATAAACGTAAAATGGAAAAAATCGGAATAATAGGCTTGGGATATGTAGGTCTGCCGTTGGCTGTAGAGTTTGGGAAAGTATTAAGTGTTGTCGGTTTTGATATTAACAAGGAACGGATAGAAGAACTGAAAAAGGGCATCGATAGAACCCGGGAAGTTGAAATCGAAGAATTGAAACGATCGTCGAAGTTGACGTTTTCATCAAGGGTGGAAGACTTGCGGGAAGTAAACTATTTTATAGTGACAGTACCTACACCGATTGATGCTTTTAAGAATCCCGATTTGCGACCGCTTGAGGGGGCCAGTAAAACAGTCGGGGCTGTATTAAAAAAAAATGATATTGTTATTTACGAGTCCACCGTATACCCTGGTTGTACAGAAGAAATTTGTGTTCCGATATTGGAGCAGGTCAGCGGACTAACGTTTAATAAAGATTTCTTTTGCGGGTATTCGCCCGAACGGATAAATCCTGGAGATAAGCTGCACCGAGTTACAACGATTAAAAAAGTTACCAGTGGTAGCACGCCTGAGATTGCGGAGAAGGTCGATCAGCTATACAAAAAAATCATCACGGCAGGAACACATAAAGCTTCCTCTTTGAAAGTAGCAGAAGCAGCAAAAGTGATAGAAAATTCGCAACGCGATTTAAATATTGCGTTCGTCAATGAGCTTGCGCTTATTTTCGAACGTATTGGCATTGATACACACGAGGTATTGGAAGCTGCCGGGACGAAGTGGAATTTTTTACCTTTTAAACCCGGACTAGTTGGAGGTCATTGCATTGGCGTCGATCCTTATTACCTGACGCATAAGGCGGAGAGTCTAGGGTATCATTCAGAAGTGATTCTTTCGGGTAGAAGAATTAACGATAATATGGGTATCCATATTGCCCAATCTGTAATTAAGCTAATGGCAAAAAACGAATTACCAATCCATAAAGCGGACATCCTTATACTTGGAATTACCTTTAAAGAAAATTGCCCTGATATAAGAAACAGCCGAGTCGTTGATGTTATTCAGGAATTGCAAAGTTTTGGTACGAACATAGAAATTTACGATCCCGAAGCAGACGCTGCCGAAGTGAAGCACGAATATAATTTAGTATTGATAGATTCTTTGAATAAGAAGTATCACGCGATCATTTTGGCCGTAGGTCATCAAGTATTTACAACACTCGACTGGGAAACCATTAAATATGAAAAGACTGTAGTGTATGATGTAAAAGGAATTTTGGAAAAAAGTAAGATTACAGCGCGACTATAAAATGAGTAAAAAAAAAGTTCTAGTAACGGGAGGAGCCGGGTATATAGGAGCCCACACAGTTGTTGAATTAATCAATAGTGGATTCGAACCTGTTGTCATCGATAATTTATCAAGAAGCGATCATACTTTATTAAACGGTATTGAAAGTATAACCAGTCAGAAAGTAAATTTTTGGGAAGGCGATTGTTGCGATAAAGAATTTGTATCAAACGTTTTTTCTTCCGCTGGTCCATTTTCGAGCGTTCTACATTTTGCGGCTTATAAATCGGTTGGAGAATCAGTTCAAAAGCCATTAATGTATTATCAGAATAATATAAATTCTTTGATTACCCTGTTGGAAGTTATGCAGGAAAGCGGAGTTATTGATCTTATATTTTCTTCCTCTTGTACCGTGTATGGGCAACCCGATCAGATCCCTGTAAACGAATTGGCCCCTTTTAAAAAGGCCGAGTCGGCCTATGGCGCCACCAAGCAAATGTGTGAACGTATTTTAGAGGATGCTGCAACCACCGGTCTGCGGGTGATGTCGTTACGTTATTTTAATCCAATTGGTGCTCACCCGAGCGCTTTGATAGGTGAAGTTCCATTGGGAACGCCAAATAATCTTGTGCCTTATATTACTCAAACAGCAGCGGGTATTCGAAATAAACTAACAGTTTTTGGAAATGATTACGATACGCCCGATGGATCGTGTGTCCGGGATTTTATCCATGTTGTAGACCTTGGTATTGCCCATGTAAAGGCGATGCAATATTTAGCAGATCGCAAAGAAAAACAACTGTATGAATCTTTTAACCTGGGTTCGGGTGTTGGCATTTCCGTACTTGAGTTGATCCAAAAATTCAAGGCTGCGACACACGTGGATGTGCCATTCGTGATCGGCCCGAGACGGGCTGGCGATGTTGTGAAGGTATACGCTGATCCATCCAAAATAAATAAGGCATTGGCCTGGAAAACTGAGTTTAGCATAGACGAATCGTTGTAACATGCA
>CAZAHL010000067.1:0-24842 GCA_964484845.1 uncultured Chryseolinea sp.
CTTAAAAGCGGGATGGAGGGCCCTTGGCTTCTTTACCTCCACGGAAAAATCATATCTCATATCCTTCGAGGGTTGGAAATACGCATTTACCAACGGAATGACTTACGAGGAACAAACGGAATCATACTACAAGTTTGCCATTCCTGAGTCTAAGCTGCTTGTCAGGGATACTACGACGAAAGCGGCGAAGGTTAATTTTGACAATCCGCACGCGCCGCTGCTGCTCATATCCGGAAGTGAAGACAATTCAATTCCTGCCTCGCTGAACTACTCCAATTTCAAAAAGTACAAGAACCACGGTTCGGTTACCGGTTACAAAGAGTTCTCAGGGCGGAACCATTTTGTATTGGGGCAGCCGACGTGGAAGGAAAACGCGGACTACATTCTCGATTGGATTGAGAAACAATAATTCCCTAAGACAAATAAGAAACCAGGCGATTAGATAACACAAAACAAAAATTTATGAACACAATCAAAAACGGCATGATGGTATTGCTGACAGCAACCATCTCATTCTTTTCGACGAGCGCTCAAAATCCGTCACCGGAATTACTCAACCCAACCAACCACGCTCTTGTACTGATAGATTTCGAAGGGCAGATGGCCTTTGCAACGAGCAGTATAAATATGTCGCTGCTCAGGGATAACACGGGTATCATCACTGGGGCATCGAAAATATTCAACGTGGCCACCGTTGTGACGACTGTTGCTGAACGATCATTCAGCGGGCCCGTCTTTCCGGAGATAACTGAGTTCTACCCGCAAGCCACTTCGGGCTACATAGACAGGACTTCCATGAATACGTGGGAGGATGTCAATGCTTATAAGGCCATCATCGGAAAAGGCAAAAAGAAAATTGTGTTTGCTGGTCTATGGACGAGCGTGTGCATCGTTGGCCCCGCAACGTCGGCAAAGTCCGAAGGATATGATGTGTACGTGATAATCGACGCGTGCGGCGATGTGACACCAGAAGCCCATGAGCGTGCCGTTGAGCGAATGATCCAGTTTGGAATAAAGCCAATTACATCCGTCCAATATCTCTTGGAACTGCAGCGGGACTGGGCGAGAAAGTCAACCTATGTGCAGGTTAATGACCTCATTAAAAAATACGGAGGTGGCTATGGCGTCGGCGTTCAGTACGCTCAGGATATGCTGAAACACTAGTTGTAAAATTTCAGCAGTATGAAAAAACTAAGACAACAATGAAACTAAACCTAAAAAAATTTTTACTACAATGACTACTTGCATAAGACAAATCGATCGCATAACAATGAGTCGATCACTTTCCATCATCGCCATATTACTAACCCTCGGAGTCGCCTCCTGCACCACCAATTCAGGAAAGAAAACACCAACATCAGAGCCGGAACTTGCAAAACCCAATGATGCCATGTTAACACCCGCTTCGCCTCCTTCCAATTTCAAGCATGCAACTGCCAACGTAAATGGGATCAATATCCATTACGTGATCGGGGGTGAAGGTGAGCCTTTGGTCCTCATTCATGGCTTCGGTCAAAACTGGTATATGTGGAACCGGCTATTACCGGAACTATCGAAATACTTTACGGTAATCGCGCCGGACCTAAGGGGTGTAGGCGAATCTGACAAACCGGATGGAGGTTACGATAAGAAAACGATGGCCTCAGACATCCATGAATTAGTGCGATCCCTTGGCTACAAGAACATCAACCTTGCCGGCCATGATATTGGTCTGATGGTAGCCTATGCGTATGCCGCATCTTACTCCGACGAAGTGAAGAAGCTTGCACTAATGGATGCACTACTACCTGGCATCGAGCCGGTGTGGTCACAAGTTAAAGGCTCAGCCTGGTGGTTTGGATTTTTTTCATTCCCGGTTTCGGGAAATATTGTAGCCGGGCAGGAGCGAGAATTCCTCACAGCATTCTGGCCCGTTGTCGGCCACGTCAAAGATTCTTTTACAGAAGAGGAGGTGAACGAATTTGTAAGAGCCTACGCACAACCCGGTGGCACTGCTGGTGCATTCCATTGGTTCGGTGCGTTTGAGCAAGATGGATTGGACAACCTGGAGTTCATGAAAGTAAAGCTGAAAATGCCTGTGGTGACATTAGGTTCCGAATTCTTCGCTGCACCATTTCTGGAAACCCATACTAAACTCGTTGCTGAAAATGTGCAGGGCGTTGCTATTAGAAATTCCGGCCATTGGATCGTACAGGAAAATACTGCCGAAACGCTCCAGGCGATCAAGGATTTTTTTATGAGCAAGTAAAGCGATCTAAATGTATACAAGATGAAAAAGACTTTCGTTTCCCTAACATTCTTATTGGCCTGCCTACTCATTGGCCATGGTTCACATGCTCAGTTCCCGCTCCCTCCGATGGTTCCCATTTGGGATGCCAACACCGTGGAATTGAAACTCCAGAAAATTTCTGATGGTGTCTATGCGATATTACCCACCACCGTTGGAGCCGAAACCACCAAAGGTATCCCACAGGCAACAACGGGGGGCTTTATCGTAGGTGAAAAGGGTGTGTTGCTTATTGAGTCCTTTCTGAATAAGCGGTTGTTTGATCAACAAATGAAGTTGCTACGGTCCGTCACCGCCAAGCCAATTCTATATGCTGTAAACACAAGTGATCATGGCGATCACTGCTTCACAAACTATTTGCTGCCTGCTTCTACGATTATCATCCAAAATGAATTCGCCAAGGAGAACCTCTCGAAGAATTTCGAAAACATAAAACAATTTATGGTCATGCTGTTCGGCAAAGGCAGAGGGATAGAAGATGCCAAATACCGTCCCGCCGATATTACCATCGCCAAAGACGATGACTTGAAGATCGACTTGGGCGGGGGTAAAGTCGTTGAGTTCATCAATGTCGGCACTGCCCAATCACCGGCGGATCTCTTTGTCTGTCTGCCTTCTTCAAAAGTGTTCTGGGCTGGTAATCCCTTTATAGGTGAAGGCCCAACGATACCTTGGTTATTCGATGGATTTTTCCTTGAACCAGCAGCAAACCTCAGAAAGCTCTACGACTTGTTGCCGGACGATGCCATTGTCGTTCCGGGCCACGGCCGGATCACCAACAAAGCAGGCATCAGATACACGATCGACTATGTGGCATCACTCAAAAAGAATGTCGAAGAGGCCGTTCAAAAAGGACTTAGCCTCGAGCAGACTAGGCATACCGTTGCCATGAAAGAGTATGATAAAGGATACTTACTGTTCTCCTGGCTGCATACCAATTTTAATGTACCAAACGCATACAAAGATATAAGCGCCCATGCCTCAGCAAAATAGAAATAACTGCATGAAAGCGGTTTCGCAAACAAGACTTACCTGGACTCCATCGACTGGAGTAATTCTGGGTTTTATGCTTTGGATACTTATTCCCTTCCATTCCAAAGGGCAGCTGAAAGCCGACTTGATTCTGTTCAATGGCAAAATCGCGACGCTTGTTAAGGTGAACGAATTTGTCCAGGCTGTGGCCGTCAAGGACGGGATCATCCTGGGTGCAGGGAAATCCGATCCAATAGTCAAGAAATTCAAAACTGAAACCACAACACTGATTGACCTAAAGGGAAGGACTGTTATCCCAGGTCTAAATGATAGTCACATCCATATTATTCGGGAGGGTCTCCACTACAATTCCGAACTTAGATGGGACGGCGTCAAATCATTAAAGCGTGCCATTGAGATGCTTAGGGAGCAGGCCGCGCGAACTCCGGAGGGCGTATGGATAAAAGTTGTCGGCGGATGGAATGAGTTTCAGTTCGAAGAAAAACGACAGCCCACCTTGGATGAAATTAATGAAGCCGTGCCCGATAAGCCGGTCTTTATCACCTACCTGTACGGGAAGGCGTTTGTCAATAAGAAGGGAATAGAGACTTTGGGTTATAACAAGGATACTCGGTACGAAGGTAGCCTTGTTGAACTTGATGCTAAGGGAGTACCCACCGGGATGCTTTATGCCAAAGAAACGCCAAAGGCGATCTACATGACCCTTGGGCTTACTACAAAACTCAGTCAGGAAGAGCGGCTTAACTCCACTCTCCAATACTATCGCGAGCTCAACCGTTTTGGTCTCACAAGCGCCATAGACGCCGCCGGAGGTTCACAAAATTTTCCAGATGACTATTCAGTAGCCATGGCGTTAGCCAAAGAGGGCAAGTTGAACATTCGCACATCTTATTACCTGTTTGCCCAAGTGAAGGGACAGGAGTTGCAAGACTATAAAAAGTGGGTCAAGGAGACCTATCCGAACAAGAATGATCACATGTTCATGTCGAGCGGGTACTCCATGGAAGGTGCCGGTGAAAACTTGGTTGCGACAGCAGCTGACTTTGAAAATTTCCTGGAACCCAGGACCATTCTTGCACCGGAAATGGAGGCAGACCTCGAAAGTGTGATCCGGGTTTTAGTTAAGAATCGCTGGCCCTTCCGTCTCCACGCGACCTATGCTGAATCAATCGAAAGGATGTTGGCTGTCTTTGAAAAGGTAAACCAAGAGATTCCTTTTAACGGGCTACGCTGGTGCTTCGATCACGCCGAGACAATAACTGAAAAACAACTGGTGCGCGTGAAGAAATTAGGAGGCGGCATTGCTGTACAATTCAGGATGTACTACCAGGGAGAGTTCTACAAAAAATTGTACGGTACGCCTGATCACCAAATACCACCGATCAAGAAAATGATCGAGATGGGCATACCCGTCGGTATGGGCACCGATGCGACCCGTATCTCGACATTCAATCCCTGGATGGCTTTACACTGGGCGATCACTGGCAAGACTATTGGCGGTTACCAATTCTGGCCGGCCGGGGACGCGCTTACAAGACACGAGGCGCTTGATCTATACACCCGCGGGAGCGCTTGGTTCTCAGGTGAAGAGAAGGAAAAAGGAAAGATCGTGAAAGGCATGTATGCAGACATGGCTGTCCTTTCAGCAGATTATTTTACAGTGCCAACGGACGCGGTAAGGAACATTGAATCGGTCCTGACGATTGTGAACGGAAAAATAGTGTATGCGGGCGGAGAATATAAGCAACATGATATTCCCATCCCAGATGTGATACCGGCCTGGTCACCTGTTAAGTACTATGGCGGTTATCAGAAATAACTCATAAACAATTATCGCCATGCAAACAATGCGATTGATCAATACAAGGGCAATTAATCATACCCATTCTAACGGGCATTTCGAAGTGAAGCGTAGTGAGTTCACTGGTAATGTTCGATGAATTTGAAAACAACATGTGATAGAGAGACGATAATTTCGATAGCGTGAAAATCACCTTTAATTTCAATCTATGAAGGCTGTATATGTTTTGTTGTCAATCATGGCGGGGGCCGTTTTACCCTTTCAGGGAACAATTAATGCAAGACTCGGCAATAGCATCCAGAGCCCGGTCTATGCTTCATTTATTTCCCTTCTCGTAGGGACCATTGGCCTGTTACTATACGGATTGAGCAGTCAAGGGCCCTTTAAAATTCAGACATTAAAGCAGGTACCTTTCTATGAATTGTCAGGGGGAATATTAGGCGCATTTTATGTGTTGGTTGTGATTCTCATGCTGCCACGACTGGGCGCTGCGTTGACCTTCTCTCTAATTGTTGCCGGGCAGATGATCGTATCGATATTGCTGGATCATACAGGTTGGCTTGTGCCTGTTCAACATCCGGTTAATATCTGGCGTGTTGTAGGCCTCTCCCTAATCATAGGTGGTGTAATACTGGTTCGAAAATTCTAACGTATCGATATGCGACTGATAGTATTTATTCTATTGATGATAAGTTTGGCCGCCACCGGGCAAGGATCGTTTAAAAATTTACGATTCGATGAGCGGTATGATTACTTGAAGGATTCGTCTGACCTCGGCTGGTACGGTAACCTGAAGTTCTCAAAACTTGATAACAGAGGTAAGGGTTATCTCTCACTTGGTGGCGAAATAAGGTACCAGTATTTCAGATATACCAATGAGGATTGGGGTGATGCACAACCAGACGAGGATGGATATATTCTATCCAGGTTTATGATGCACGGAGATTTCCATTTCGTCAATAGACTGCGCGTGTTTGTTCAACTTCAGTCTAATCTGGCGGACGGACGAATTGACCCGTCACCTGTGGAGCAAAACGAACTAGACCTGCATCAGGCGTTCATTGATATTTCTTTGCTCGACATTGAACCTGCTTCATTGATATTTCGCGTTGGTCGCCAGGAGCTTAACTATGGTTCAAGTCGAGTGATTAGTACTCGCGAGGGCCCGAATAACAGGCAAGCTTTTGACGGGGCAAAAATGATATTCAGTCGACCAAACATAGTTGTGGATTTGTTTTACACGGATTATGTTGTAAGTAAGCAAGGTATCTTCAATGACGAAGTATTCGGTAAGCGCGTCAAACTATGGGGCGGATATCTAGTAAAGAACAAGGTCCCAATAATTCGGAATGTGGATTTTTATTATCTAGGAATTCAAAAGGTCCATGCAACCTGGGGTGACGTAGAAGGCAAAGAAGTAAGGCACTCCATCGGTAGCCGGATATGGGGTGTAGTCAAGAGATTCAGTTACGATATAGAAGGGCTCTACCAATTCGGAAGTTTGGATGTCAGTACTATTTCGGCGTGGACTTTGTCGTTCAATAATAATTATTTGTTGGGGAATAGAGACCTGTCGCCATATGTTGGTTTGAAAACGGAGCTGATAAGTGGTGACGCTGAAACGGATGACCAAAGGATCCAATCTTTCAATCCAATGTTTCCTCGCGGCGCCTATTTTGGTTACGCTGCACTTATCGGTCCCTCCAATCTATTTGACATTCATCCTTCACTTAGTGTACCAATCTCTAAGGTCGTCACCTTCTCGGTTGATTACGATGTTTTCTGGCGTTACAGTAAACGCGATGGAATATACAATCCGGGTGCCAACGTTATCTATCCTGCAGGCGATAGCGGAAAAGCGTTCATTGGGCATCAGATCAGCGGCAATATTGAATGCTCCCCAAACAAACATATTTACATCAGGGCAGAGGTTGCATGGTTTAAAGCCGGTGCGTATTTAAAATCTGTTGGTACTGGAGAAAACATCCTCTTTACAGGTTTCACCTCAACGTTAAAATTTTGAAATATGAAAATAATTAGACATTTCCTGCCGTTCGTTTTAGCATCGGCAATACTTCTTCAATGTAAGAGCCCTCTTACTAAAGTCGATCTGGAAGAGACCGATGTAAGTCTGCGATTGCAGAAAGGTAACGAACGGTTCTACACGGGAAAATCCGTGCATCCCGATATTTCTATCAAAAGGATAAAAGAACTTTCAAAAGCACAACATCCTTTTGCTGTTGTAATCAGTTGCTCCGACAGTCGGGCTCCGGATGAAATTGTCTTTGATCAGGGTTTAGGCGACCTGTTTGTAATCCGAACTGCCGGCAACGTAATAGCTGACATAGGCTTAGGGAGTATAGAGTATGCCACAGAGCATTTAAACGTAAAGTACATTCTGGTCATGGGACACGAGGGATGTGGAGCTGTTAAAGCCTTTGTGGATCATTTTCAGCCGGATAACCACATTAAATCTATTTTGGACACGCTGCTAAACGAGAATGAAATAAGTGAGATTAGAAAATCAATTGTTGCCAGTAACTATGTTTCTTCCGTTGTACAAGCTAATGTCATACACCAAATGAGAAAGATAGTCCATTCTACTTCGGCTATGGAACAAAGGGTAAGGAACGGGGAAGTAACGGTCGACGGCGCTATCTACGATATCGAAAATGGAAGAGTTAGATTTATTGTTGAAGAAGAGGGTACTTTAAACTAATTTGGAATACTGGGTCATAGACACAGGTCCCCGCCATTGGAGATTTGATTTTGTAAGTGAAGGATAATGAGCGCTGAGGATGGTCAAACAATTCTCGGAGCCTTGCTTCGTGGTGGTATTCCGCATTTTCACGCCTGCAACGGCTAGGCTATAGTTCAACCTGCCGCTCTAAGATCGTTTAGGGAGTGAAAACTTGAGTGCAATAAACAAGCGGCAAGAGAGATTGCGCAAGTCCATTTTGTTATCTGATGTTTTCCCTTTAAGCAAAATCGTTCCTAGCGCTTGTGCGCTATAAACGCCATGTATTTGCAAACTTCACCCTCCTGAAGTAAGCACTGTTTTTTTCTGATTTTCTTTGGAACGAAAGCCCTTTTGATCATTTCGATGTCCCCGTTCTCAAGCGCATTCGAAACGTAATTGTTGAAGAGACTCGTAAGCAGCTGGCCACTGATAATCTTTTCCCTTGAATGGGGAGAAGGCGTGAAGAAATATGAACTCAGCTTAGCGTGAATCATAAAATGAGCATTAGATTGTATAAATCTTAACACGTGAGTTAATAGCTCAAGCCAGAATAGATTTAATCAGTTACAGATCATTATAAAGGCTGGATATGGAAAGTGTTTTTTGTTAATGTTGACTAGTGATTTTGTCGCGATAGAAGATAAATCCTGCATGATAAAGGATGTCACCTTCAAAATCACCAGAGGCGGTGAAACCTGTATCGTCTTTATATTCGATGTGAGTATCTTCTATCCAGTATTGCCCAGTGTATGCGCTCTTAAGATTTCCGCGGGCTTCATCGTAACGGCCACCGGGTAACAATTCCTGACGTATATATCCATCCTTTGTGATCCACATACCGATGTATGGATGATCGGTGTTGCCAGAAGGTTTCTCTTTTCGTTTATCTTTTTTGGTATTCATAATGGGTTTTCATTTGAAATTCTTCCAGAGCTTTGAAAACTCACCCCATTGATCGAGGCTGACTTCTTTTTAGTGGTGTGAGCGAGACCGAACAGGTTATTCAAAATCTTTTTTGATTTTGTCCGGTGCCAGTTGGCGAAGTACAGTGTAAAAATCAAAGTATGAATCAGCTCTTTTGATCTTGCCATCCTCTAAGCGGTAGACATCGCAAAAATTAATCTCAATCTTCCGACCACTTGGTTGCAATGGCCCTGCGGGTGAATTAAAGATGCCTTTGTGCGTTCCTCGTCCGATGCCTCTCGCGATCACGTACTCTTCCAATGCAACCAAACTTTGAACTTCACAGGTTGCATCAGGAAAGATCTCAAACCAGCTTTTCCAGGGATCGATGATAGCGTTTTCACCTTTTGAGGTATAGTTGAAAGGAACATCCAGCCATTCACTCGAAGGACTCCCCAGGCTTTTGATATACTGAAGGTCTTTTACATTGACAGCTTCATAAAGTTTCCGGATGATGATCTGATTGTCATTTGATGGTGCTCTTTTTGAATATTGTAAATTTGTTTTCATTGTCTTAAAATGTTAAATGGGTTTTTGATGACTTTTTTGTTCATGAACTTTGATGGTTCAAAATTACAGCCGAGGCGGGCCCATCGAATAGTGGTGTTCAAACTAATACTTGCAAAAATCAAATAAATAAAATGGACTCTGGATGCGTTGTGCAAGACCTCATCAGGTGAAAAAGCGTAGAACAAAAAAAAATTTGAATTAACTGGTATAAATACATTCTCAGCTCTCAAATACTACGCAAATCTCGATTTGCAAAAATCCCCATGATTAACGAGAAGTATGAAATTTTTCTTTCGTACAAACCAAAACTTCTTCTTTTGCAGTTTAGGGCTGCTCAGTCTTTTGACTTGTGAGAGTGGCCAAGATCCAAAACCTTCTGACGCGTTTGATTGTTTGATTCTTGCTATTAATGATTTGAAATCTGCATTTCGCTTCATGTGACCTGACCATAACTTTGTCTAATCACTTTCATGGAGAGACAAATAAATTTTCAAGCCTAAAAGCTAAAATTATGAAACTCAAATCTAAAATCGCGCTTGTTACTGGCGCCTCAAGTGGAATCGGTGCTGCTATTGCAAAAGCTTTGGCTTCCCAAGGTGTTAAGGTTGGTCTTGCTGCTCGCAGGAAAGAAAAACTGGAAAATATTCAGAAAGAAATTAGAGATGCTGGTGGTGAGTCCGTGGTTATAGAGATGGATGTAACAAATACCGGGTCAGTTGAAGCGGGTGTTAAAAAACTAGCCACCAAATATGGAACCATCGATATCTTGGTTAATAACGCGGGATTGATGCCAATTTCAGATATTGAATCCCTTAAGGTGGACGAGTGGCACAGAATGGTAGATGTAAACTTCAAAGGTGTCTTGAATTCCACAGCTGCCGTGTTGCCTTACCTGAAGAATCAAAGCTCCGGACACATCATCAACCTCTCTTCCATTGCTGGACGTAAGGTGTTTAAAGGATTAACAGTTTATTGCGCTACCAAGTTTGCTATAGCAGCTTTCTCTGATGGCCTTCGTATGGAACTTGCTCCGAAGTATAAAATCCGTGTTACCAATTTACAGCCTGGTGCAGTTGAGTCGGAATTGTTTAACCAAATAACCGATAGTACTTATCGCAAGGCTATGGAAGATCTGAAAGGACAAATGACATTTCTCTCTTCAGAGGATATAGCTAATAGTGTGTTATACGCGGTGCAACAACCTGATCACATAAACGTTTCTGAAATATTTATAATGCCAACAGAACAAGGCTGGTAGCTATATGAGAAAACCAAGCATGAAAAAAGCATACTCAAAAATTGATTTGCCAATTTGGAAGATTCGTAAATATCTGGAGCCCGGGCCAATTGTATTGGTAAGTTCGAGTTGGAAAGGCAAAGACAACATCATGACAATGGGCTGGCATACTGTCATGGAGTTTTCGCCTTCATTGATAGGCTGCTTTATAACATCCGGTAATTATTCATATAAAATGATTGAAAAAAGTGGCGAGTGTGTAATCAATATCCCTACAGTTGATCTAATAGATAAAATAATTGGAATCGGGAATTCAACAGGAGAACAACTTGATAAATTCAGTCATTTTGAACTTACTCGTGAAAAATCTGAACTGGTTAAATCACCAGGTATCAAAGAGTGTTACGGAAATATTGAATGCCGTGTTGTTGACAAACATCTTCTGCCTCAGTATAACTTTTTTATTCTTGAGGTATTGAAGGCTCGAGTTGCATTACATCCAAAATATCCTAAGACCGTTCACTATAGGGGTGAAGGTATATTTATGGTTTCGGGAAAACACATCGCTTTTCCAGACAAATTTTTACCTCAGAATCTATAGCCAATTTGGGCTGACTTGTAAAATAAAAATATATTTTACAATTGGGCTGTTGATTCCTGATTTTTTACTTCACACAAGAACGAAAGCAAAACATACAATTGCAAAAAGCACTAGGAATTCCGCACGACGAAATTTCGTAGTTCTAACGAAATGTAGTGGTTTTTTGAAAAACCCATTTATCTTATCTATTTAAAAATCAACGGCTTCGGTGACTGGCATTATTTACGCTATATGTAAATCGTCTCTACGGATTTTACATGTTAAATAACTAATTCTATGAAAACAGGAAGGAAGCCGAATGCGTGTCTCGAAAATGGTTTTTTTATCAATAGGCTCGAAGATCTTAGCATGCTAAATCCTGACCATTCCAATATTCAAAACCATTCCAAAATCTATACAGTTTCTGTTTACGTTTTCCAAATTCCACCGTCTTCCGGGGCTTTAAATTCAACGGCCCAGAAAGTTTACCTAAGTTTTTCGCTACCCAATCCAGAAAATACAAGTGATTATTCAGAGGGTGGAATAAAAGCATTCTACATTTTCTTCACACAGGAATTCCTTTTAAGTAATAAATCACTTTTTGAACTTGCATTTAACCTGCCCATGTTACAGATTAGCAAATTGCAAAACAGCTCTGTGCAACTTTCCAATAGTTTGGCAGAAGTCTTAATCCAAACCTTTCAAGAAATATATGCAGAATTCCACTCGGAAAATCATGATAAATTTGAATTGATCACATCATACGTTTATAGCCTGCTGCTATTGATAAAGCGACAGTCTAACTTAACCATACCTATTGAAAGCCGCGAAGCACATAGATCAATGCACAACGCCGTGTTTAATAAATTTACTTCACTGTTGGTTAAAAACAATCTAGCAACACCAGAAGACACAAAAAATTGCCGATCAGTTACTTATTTTGCCAAACAGCTATACGTCCATCCAAACCACTTAAATTCTATTGTTAAAAAGGAAACAGGCCATACCGCGCAGGATTTAATTTTTGGCAGGGTAATCCACTTCTCTAAAATGCTCCTGCTTCAGACGGATCTTAGCATCAAAGAGATCGCCGAGAGGCTCTCTTTTACCGATTCTTCTCATTTTTCGACTTTCTTTAAAAAGAGAACAAATTTATCGCCATCCCAATTCAGGCAAAACTGAGGCCGCCCTGAAATCACACTCGCAGCTATCGAGAATTTATTGTTACGTCCTTCTCTGATTTCAGGCAGGTATCGGATCATATTGACCGTCAAATTTTTCATCGCTTTCGTTAGCCAATTGTTACCATGCTTAGGTTAATTGAAATGGAATTGTGCAAAATGAATATTAATCAAGCCTAATAAGATTCAAAGTTGCAAGAGGAGCCTTAGGTTGTTGAAGTTTGCCCCCATTAGCAAGGTCACCCAAGTCAACTACCGCAAATCCAAGCGAGGAAATAACATCTCCTACATGTGTTTTAGAGAGAACATCATCGCCCGAAATAAATATCACCCTTCTGCCTCCCATATCTTGAGGGTCTAACCCAAGAATTTTAAAATAGAGTGTATTAAAGGCTTTCACTATACGTGCCCCGGGAAGAAGATCTGATACGACCTCCGAAGAAGTTCGTCCTCCCAGGTCTGCTAACTGAAAGGTAGGTGCGTGCGAAACAAAATGATTAGTTGCATCTATAACGATCCTGTTATTCCAATTAATCAAATTTGTAATGGTTGGAATCTTAGGCCACGGAAGTGACAACAATACTATATCTGCATTTGCAGCTTCTTCCACTGTTCCCGCTGTTGCACCACCGAGGGCCGTAACAATTTCGTTTAAAGAATCCGGTCCCCTACTGTTACTAAGGATAACAGGATAGCCTGCCTTTAGTAAATGGCGAGCAACGGTCTGACCAATGTTTCCTGTGCCAATAATACCAAATGATTTTTTCATATTTGAATTTTTTGTTTTGCATTTAAAAATGTAAGAGTAGGCCGGTGCTATAAGAATGAAGTAAACAACAGTAAGTAATCGAATTGACCTTCGTCCGTGAATTTTCGTACGTCGGTCAATAAAAATTTCTATTAATAGGCCACTGTAAAACGTTTCCGGTGATGAACCGGGTTTTCCATTTCGTCAACAATAGCTACAGCAAGATCTTCGACAGAAATAATACTCCTACCATTGTCGTCATAAACGGGTGTATCAAGTCCCAGCCTGTAAGAACCTGTTCTTGTGCCCGAAGTAGAAAGATTCATTTCGAGTGCGGGGCTAACAAAACACCAATCCAATACCTGTTCCATTTTTAAATAATCCAGATAATCACGAGCTGCCATGGCTCCAGGTTTCCATTTTTCCGGAAAGGTTATAGTGTCAACGACTTGAAGTGTATCAGCAACATATAGGCTACCCGCTCCACCCGAAACTATCAAGCGCTTCGCTTTCGCTCTTTTCACGCTGTTTTGAATCGCTTTTGAACCGGTAAGAAAGTCGTTGTACAAATTAGGATTTGTCCACCCAGGATTAAAGGCACTGATGACAACATCACATCCATCAAACACACTATTTAATTCCATTGGTTCTAAAACATTTGCTTCAATGAGAGTTATATCCTTATTCTTCATAACGGTGCTGGCGTCCCTTACAATAGCTTTTAGGTTGTAACCACGCCACAGAAGTTCTCCAAGAATAGCCGACCCCACGAATCCAGAAGCACCAATTAAAACTATCTTTATCATAAATGAATTTATTTACAAAACGAAAGTCTTAAATACGAAGCGTTGCTTTGATTCCCAGGTAACGGATATCGCTGTGGGTTGCCAATTGCTGTTTTAAATAGCCAGCTCTTTTGTAATAACTTCCAATCATAAGTATAGTAAAGTGGTTACCCACAATGTACGTGAGTGTAATATCCCACATGCTCCCTACCTCCATTTTATCATTTGCCGCTGGCAACAAGTAAGCACCATTAATCGCATACACTCCATCCTCGGAGCGTTGTCTCCAGAAGCGGTAGTGTCCCATTACTACTTTAAGTCTATTTAAGAATAGAAATTCTGCTTTGGGGTGAGCAACAATTAGATTGGCAGATCCAGTGTTATCAATAGCACCATAGTAGATGGCCTTCGGGTAAAGTGGATTGAATGTTTGAAGATCCAAATTAGTGGAATCCTTGTCTCCAGAAGAAATTGCTCCTTGGATACTGAAAGAAGGCTTCATCCCGAGCGTTTGAATCTGGTATCCTAGCGATGACGCAATTTTCCATGCTCTAATTCTCCCTTGGCCGAACCTTCCAAACTGTAAATCAATTTCGGAATAGCTAAACCAATTTGCTTTTTTAAATGAAGTAGCAGCCCCAAATGTGTTTCTTACTTCCTGGCCTGAGCCCTGATTAAATCTATTCAGACCACGGCTTATCAACAAATAATAAAAGTCGAGCTTAGCCAAAGAGTTACTATGAACTTTTCTTGTCGCCCAAAAACCGCCGACTTTCTGTTTGGGATTGATCTTATCATCAAAGGCTCCTTTCATCTCTGCAATTGGCTGCATGAAAAAGATATCTAATTTGAATAATCTGTTTTCAACAATAACCTTGTATCCAACAAATGACCTTCTGACGTTGGCATCACGAATATCCAGCAATGTACCTTGCCCATAGTTCAAAGACTGTTTACCCACTCGAAGTCTTAGCACGCTTGTCTTACTTGTAGCAATTGATATCTCGCCAAAAATCTGATTGATGGCCAATTCATTCATATCTTGGATTGGTCTCGGACCACCAGTTCTATCCCAGATCATGCTGCTTTGAAGTTCCGTGAACATCCTCAGATAATTATTCCATCTGATATCTGTGTATGGGAGAAGCCGATGAAGAAAATAACCATTTCTATCCTGGATCCCCAAACCCCACAGATAATTATTAAAATACTCATAGGATTCACGAACACTTACGCCAGAGGTAATAAATCCTCTATTGTGATTGACAAGTATGTGCTTTACTCGTTTTGTCCCATCTTCACTTAAGAAGTCCTTCTGTAAAGGCCAATATTCCTCGGCATGGTCAAGCAGATAACCGGTTTTTAAAGAGTCGAAAGCCTGACCGTTGGTTTCACCTATTATCATCAACACTAATGGAACAACCAATATAATTTTAGGGAAAACGGGATGCATTTGAATTTTGCTATGTTATTGAGGCAACCCAGTCAGTCAAGAGATATTGGTCGGTGCCGATCAAGAGGTTTTTCTGATATTGAAGCTCCTCACCTATATTTCAGAGAAAACTTTTCAGATCAAGCACCCACCATAAGTCTTATTTCATATGCATATTCTTTTCAAACCTATTATACTGCCACTGTTTCAACAGGCTGCTTAGTAGCAAGTAGTTGCCACTCCCAAAGAAGGCTTGTGCCTACATTGCCAGAGTGCTCGATCAAACCTTTGGCGAGTTCAGGTACAGTTTTCTCTCGCGCCCAATCACGCTGGAGTTCCGATCCGAATACCATCCAAGTGATGGGCATACATCCGGCCATGATCATCCTTTGAATAGCCATCTCGTGGGCCTCAAGACTGACACCACCAGACGCATCTGTAACGACATAAACCTCATAACCTTCACCGGCCGCCTGTATAGCTGGCATGGCAAGACAAATTTCTGACCACAATGCTGCGATCACAATCTTCTTCTTCCCGGTATTTTTTACCCAATCAAGGACGAACTTGTCTTCCCAAGCGTTGATAAATGTTCTATTTATAGGCTTTTGATCAGGGAAAATTTCCTGAAGTTGCTTGATTAGGTAGCCGCCACGCTCCTCAACCACAGTGGTAAATAGCGTAGGCACTCCGAAGACTTTGGCGGCCTTCGTCAAACCCACTACATTATTAATGATTGTCTGAGTATCATGGCTTCGCAAGCCAGCGAATTGAAACGGCTGATGATCTATTAGTATCAATGCGCAGTTGTCAGGCGTTAGCAGAGCACCTAGCCCTGCTTTCGAATTTTTTTCCATTGTATTTTATTTAAGTAATGTTTGATAGACCAAAACTATCTCCTGCGGAAGCCAACATCCATGTATCAATCAATCCATATTTGTACAAATCAGAAAATCTGAAAATTCAGGGGGAACACTTATAAACTATGATCTGAATAAATGGCTGCGTGGAAACAGCAGCTTCCAGTTGAAACATCTAAAATACTACGAGATTTCGTCGGACCTCCGTAGCTAGTTCAGCATAGTTATTTGATATTCAATAAAATATACCATTGGCATCCCATTTGGCTGAATAGCAAAAACTGAACATAGTGCTATGGTCTCATCGATATCAAATAATGACGAAATCCGAATAGGGTCTCTTCCATTGGAAATATTTTCGATCCATTTGATGGAAGAGAACAACCTAGAATCTATCAAAGGCAAGCATTTGCAAAAAGTGTTTGAGATTATATGGATTCAAGAAGGATCAGGAACTCACACAATAAATCAAACCGAATTTCACCTGACCAGCAATAAAGTTTACTGTGCAATTCCAGGGCAAAAACATCAATTAACTATTGACCCTGGCGCCAAAGGTTATATTGTTTCATTTACGGAATCATTCCTTAACACGCACTATAATGAATATAGTCCTCTTCACGTAGAGAACTTTTTTCATCGCCTACTTCATCACCCTGAACTCGGAATTGAAAATGAGACTAGTGAGGATATGGAGGAAGTACTCCTTTTACTTTTGAAGGAAACAAAAAACAATTTTTCCCTCATGACTGAAATTGTAAACAAATATTTGAAAATTTTTCTTCTCTACCTGAGAAGACAATTAAAGACTGATTCTTCTACGAACCCAGCAACAGACAACTGCCCTTTACTAAAACAGTTTCGGTTATTACTTGAAAATAATTTCAAAGAGAAAAAGGCTGTTTCGCAATATGCAAAGGCGTTATTTGTTACACCTAATCATTTGAACCGGGTGCTCAAAGCAACCACCGGCTTTTCAGCACGTCATCATATACAACAAAGGATTGTGATGGAAGCAAAAAGCAAAGCGCTTCACACAAGAACAAGTATGAAAGAAATTGCTTACTACTTGGGGTTTGATGATATAGCCCACTTTAGCAAATTCTTTAAAAATACTTCAGGGACCAATTTTACCTCTTTTAAAAAATTGAATACCGAATCATTTTTGACTATGCATAAAAATATTGAATGAATATATGTTGAAAAGAGAGGATCAACGGGAGAAAAGTGAGGCCAAAAGATTACAAGGTAAAGTTGCTCTGATAACCGGCGGTGGTAGTGGTATAGGAGCGGCTACCGCAGTACTTTTTGCGAATGAAGGAGCAAGCTTAATGATAACAGGTGACACCGAGGGGAAAATTAAGCAAGTATGTGCTACGATTAATGAAATGAGCGGTACTGCAGAGTACAGTATATTGGACATCTCGAAAGAAGAAGACTGGAAACGAGTGGTTGATAAAACTTTGTCACTTTATGGAGCAATTGATATCCTCGTAAACAATGCAGGCATTTCAGGAAATCTTTTCCTATCGCTTGAGAATAGGACAGTTGAGGAATTTAACCATGTGCTTTCCGTAAACCTTACTGGCCATTTCCTAGGTATTAAGGCCGTTGTTCCCCACATGAAGCATGGCTGTTCTATTGTTAACATCTCATCAATTGCTGGTATTACGGGGAACGCTGGTGGCAATGCATATACCGCTTCCAAAGGAGGATCACGAATGCTCTCAAAGGGAGCAGCTATAGAATTAGCAAAAAAAGGGATTCGCGTAAATTCTGTTCACCCAGGTTATGTGGATACTCCAATGGTAAGAAATATGGAACAAGCTGAAGCGTTTAAAGAAATGGCGATTGCAAGTACCCCACTAGGAAGAGGTGCACAGCCTGAAGAGATTGCTAAAGGTATTTTATTTCTTGCCAGTGATGACGCCTCCTTCATTACAGGAGCAGAATTAATCATTGACGGAGGATTCACCGCATTCTAGTGATTGGATCACATGTATAAATAGAAATAACAAACCTTGGATTAATTGAAGTATGGAAACTAAGAAACGCTGTCAGATCAAGTCTTAACTATTACAATTCATTTGAAGTAACCTAAACTTATAGGTTAAGGTCAGGAAACAAAATTATTCCAATACACCAAAATGTCCCGCCTGAAAATCATCAATAGCTTGATTAATTTCTTCCTCCGTATTCATAACAAAAGGGCCATAGCTTACAATCGGCTCATTGATAGGTTCACCACTTAGTAATAATAAAACGCTATCAGCAATCGCTTTGATGTTTATGTCTTCACCCTCATTTCCAAATAAAATAAAGCTATGCTCGGTTACGTTTATTCCATCAATTTCAACACTCCCATTAATTATAAGTAATGCGGTGTTATGTGAAGCAGGAATCAGTATAAAAACACCGCCTTGATTTTTTAGTTTGATGTCAAATACATTTACGGGAGTAAAAGTAGAGGCAGGCCCTGCGACATCCCGATAAGACCCGGCAATAACATTAACAAGGCCATCATCAATTTCTACTTTTCCCATCTGACTTGCTTTCAAAGTCTGATAGTGTGGTGGCGCTGCCTTGTCTTTTTTTGGAAGGTTCACCCAAAGTTGTACCATTTCTAATGGCCCTCCTTTTTTTGAATACTCCTCTCCATGATATTCCTTATGCAATATTCCACTACCCGCAGTCATCCATTGGACGTCACCTGGATTAATCACTCCATGGTTGCCGGCACTGTCATGATGCGCTATGCTGCCTTTATAGGCAATAGTTACCGTTTCAAAACCCCTGTGCGGATGAACATTGACACCTCTCACTTTATCTGACGGCTCAAAATGATATTCTGCGTTGAAATCAAGCATGAGAAATGGGCTGATCCTTTGCTGGGATATGCCTGTACCAGGTATAATATTAAATACTCTAAACCCATCCCCCACCATTCCTGGTTTTGCTGGACGGGGAACTATCTTTTCAATTGCCTTCTGCATGTTTACAAATCTAACTTCATGTATTAAGTAGCAAAAGAATATCCAAACGCAGTTTTGGCTGATCTATAAGTAGTTAGTGAAAAATAATAAAGAAGGTCAACACGATTTTTCGTAGTTCCACGAAATCGGAAAAATTATTTACCGTAAATATCTAAGCGCTGATCAGGAGGGTTGCTCTACTAGACAGCACCATTTTATTTAAGACCAGCTTTGAGCTAGGAGCTTTGAGCTTTGAGAACCTGCTCATAGCTCGTGGCTCGCAGCTCTTAGCTTCGGAAGCTCGACATTAATAAGTTGACACAACGCTAGTTATCCTGTAAATTCCCTTTTGATACCAAGTTTTTTTATTCTCGAATTCAATGTGGTCGGAGGCATATTCAGTAACGAAGCAGCACCATCTTTTCCCCATATCCTTCCATTGCATTGCCGCAACACAGTTAAGATATAGTCCCTTTCATTTTCTTCAATTGATTTTAATGGACCTCCTCCCAGAGCGTTAAAATTCTTGGGCTTGATGTTAGCATTCAACTGCACATGTTCAATGAGCGGGCCGGTGGCTGTAAGAACACTTCGTTCCATTAAGTTTTCCAGCTCTCTTATGTTTCCAGGCCAGGGGTAGGCGATCAATTCATTTTTGACTTTTTCCGAGATTCCTTCAATTTTCTTTCCCGTCATACCAGAATACTTTTTAACAAAATGAACGGCTAGCAGCGGAATGTCGTCTTTGCGATCTCTTAACGGAGGTAATTGAATCGGAAAAACATTTAGTCTATAGTACAGGTCTAAGCGAAAACGACCTTCAGCTACCAGTTCTTCCAGATTACGATTGGTGGCGGCTATCACTCTCACGTTTACTTTTAGGGGCGATTTTCCTCCAACTCGACGAATCTCCTTTTCTTGCAAAATGCGCAATAACTTTACCTGAACTTCAAGTGGTATTTCTCCAATCTCATCTAAAAAGATAGTACCATTCATTGCTTCCTCGAAATGACCCTTATGAGTTTCACCAGCGCCTGTAAAGGCCCCCTTTTCATGTCCGAATAGTTCTGATTCAATCAACGATACTGGTAATACCGCACAGTTTACTTTAACAAACGGCTTTTCCTTGCGTGACGATAATTGTTGAATACACTCCGCGACCCGTTCCTTGCCAGTCCCACTTTCACCCAGTAATAAAACTGATGTATCAAAAGGAGCAACTTGCATGATGCTATCAAAAACATTTAGGAGACTATGACTTTTTCCGACGATTCCCGGAAAAATAATTTCTGAACCTTTATCAACGACTGCTAATCCTTTAGTTCTGGCCGGGGACTTTAAACTGCTGCTTGGGTAGGGTTGTTCGATATTTTTTTGAAAATAATTCTGCAAAGTATTTTGTAAGTAACCCAGTAATTCCAGGTGATTTGAATCATAACAGTCTGCACGGCGACTGAACAAACTAACCTGAATTGGCATGTCATAATGTAAAAAGACCGGAGTGGAACAAAATGATTGCATTTGAAAGACCTTTCCCATCATCCTTATCATCTCAGAGGTCTGTTCTTCTTTTACAAAGGACGCCCCGTTATAATAATTTGATTTGCTTACGATGGGCATCGTCTTCAACAAATCAGAAATTGTCGTTTCTTTTAATCCAGTAACAGTGGACCATTCTTTTGTATCGATGCGCTGGTATTCATCAAACCCAACCCTCAGGTAACTTCCATTTATTTTCATTCCAAAGCCAGAAACCAACGTACTGACTATAAGAAAATCAAAGGGAATGTATGGTTGAAGAATTTTTCCAAATTCGAGTAGTTCGTCTTTGTCACTATCATCATTTAAAAGATGACGATCCAGTTGTTTCTGGACTGATTGCAATTTATGATAATTTGATTCGAGACTAAATTGATGACGAAAAAGGGCAATCTCTAAGGCGACCAGTACATCACTTTCACGAAAGGGTTTTATTAGGAACCCGTATGGCTGAGTCTCTTTCGCAGTAGCCAATGTGTTTGTATCAAAATTGGCAGTAATATAAACAAATGCGATGTTTTGCTTCTTTAGTTTCCTTGCCAGATCGATCCCTGTCCCTTTTCCCTTTAGGAAAATGTCCAACAAAACCAATTGCGGCGTTTCCTGATCAATGCCAGTTAGTGCTGACTGCATAGACCGGGCAATACCGCATACGTGGTACCCGGCTCTTTTTAGAATAAGTTCAAGGTTGTGCGCTTCTGCAAACTGATCCTCCACTATGAATACTTTCGTTCCCATTTTTATTCTGCTTTTGAAAGCTGACCTTTTATATTTGCTTTGTCATCCATAATTTTTGGAAAAACAATGCTGATGCTGGTGCCCTCTTCACTTAGGATACTAAGATTGCCATCAATATCTTCCGCCAACCCTTGTATTAAGTTTAAACCTAATGAAGCATGACTTTGAAAGTCAAATTTTACGGGTAGTCCGATTCCGTTATCCATAACCGAAAGCCTGTAACAACGAGGGCTATCACCTTTTAAAACAACGGATATTACTCCCGGTCTGTCACCTGGAAATGCATACTTCAATGCATTGGTAATTGACTCATTTAATATCAATGCCAAACTTACCGCAGGCGAGACGTCCAATACAATCGGTTCGATGTCAAGCTTAAATTGAATTCGTTCTTCAATCATAAAACTCTCTTTCAGATAGCCAACAAGTTCCTGGATGTAAAAAACCATACCGACGGAATTGATGTCGCTAGACAGATAGAGCTTTTGGTGTAAAAGCGACATTGCCTGTATTCTACGTTGGGAATCTCTGATGGCATTCTTCTCGCCACTATTAAGAAGATAAGCTGTTTGAGAATCCAGCAAGCTAATTATAGTGTGCAGATTATTTTTTACTCTATGATGAATCTCTTTGACAAGCCAATCCTTTTCCTGAACCATTCGCTGGAGTGATAAGTTGGTTTGATTAACTTGTTCCTGTTTCAATTCCAATTGCCTGTTAGTCCTTTGCTTAATGTGATACGCTCGCAGTGATAACATTAATATAGTAATTAGCAAAGCAACGCCTGCCAATGTGATTTTTTTTTCAAAGTTTTCTTTCAAAACTGCGGCTTCCTGGAGTTTAGCTTTATCCTGAAGTGCCAGAATTTCCTGCTTGTTTTTCACGGTCTGGTATTGAACTTGAAGTTCTTCCAATTGCCTGGCTTTTTCAATAGTAAAAACAGAATCGTTTAATTCTTTGTGCTTCTGAAAATGCCTGATTGCAGACATGTAATTACCAGTCGCAGAGTCTATCTTAAATTGCAATAAATTTGTTTCCGATTGGTAAATTTTTGTTGCTAAATTTTTTGGCTGATTAAGTAAACGCAAAATGGATTTTTCCGCCTGGTCATATCTGCTGCAACTCACATGTAGTTTCGTTAACAGCAAAAGAATGCTGCTAGCCTCAACCATTTGCCCGGTGCGCCCTGCAATCACCAGTGCTTGTTCGTAATAATGTTCCGATGCATTAAATTTCCTTAATCCTTTATTACAGTTCCCCATCGAGACTAAGTATATTAACTTTGTATAGTCATTGTCAGGTGGATTTGTTTTTTCTGTTCGTTCTAAAAGGGCTAGGGCTTCGCGCGGCTTGCCTAGTTGTAAAAAGGAAAGTACCATTTGATTAATAATATCATATTGTTCGTTTTTGTCCTGCAAATTGGAGGTGGTTTTCACTGCGAGAATTTCCAACGCCGTGTAAAAAAAACGAAATGCTAAATGATGCTGCCCTATATCCGCGTACAACCTTCCCACTCCGTCGTTATAAATAGCCTCAGCAAGTTGGTTACTTATTGATTTTACTTCTTCAATGGATTTCAACCCATACTCGATTGCCTTATCATAATTTCCCTTATTCCTATGCAGCCTCGATAACTGCCAATAAGTGAAGTATATATTTTTGAGAGATTTACTTTTTTGAAGGCCAAGTGCTTCCAGCAACGAATGTTCTGCTTCAAATAATTTTCCCTTTGCAATGAGCATCTCTCCTATTAACCCCGAAAGTTCAGCTTGCCTTTCAAAATTCTCTAGTTCCTTATAAATATTAAAGGCTTGCTGATACCTGAAAACGATCGTATCCAGAAAGTTTTCGAGGAACGGTGTCCTAGATGCGAAAAGTTGCCAGTTAATTGCTTCATTTTCTTTTTCGCCTGCCTTTCGTTGAAGTAAGATTAGCTTTGTATAATAGTAGGAAGCAGAATCGGTTTTGTCGCACCTGAAATAGTAGTTTCCAAACTTCCTTAAGGTCTCATACATATGACCTTTTGATCGCACAGAATCACTAATCTTTTTTGCTTCCTGCAAGTAAGACAAAGCACTATCAACTTTAATCTTATTTGAGTAATTCCACTCCGTCTCTACATAGTAGTCCGCCAGCTTTAACAAAAGATCAACCCTCGCGGTGCCTCTGTCACTCTTGTTCAACAGTTGCAATAGCTCATCCGGTTTCTGTTGCTGGGCAAGGGTATTCTGTAAAACGAAAATGACGATACATGACGCTAACTGGTATCGTTTTGAAAATTGAATGAAATTATTCCAGTATTTCATGGAAAATAAATTGAATCCCAAAAGTATGTTCTCGCTTGCTTTAGTTGAACAGGCCGAAGATGATCAATAAAATACAAAAAATTCCGGAAAAGAGTTTCGATAATTCTTTAACGTCAGTTCAGGACATTGATCCGTTTGGTATAAAGATTTACAGTAGGTGTGCCAGGAGTATGCCAGTCAAACTTAACGACATATTATCAACAAATAATTAGCCAAAGATGATTCCTCGTGACTATTAATATGTTACAAAAAATAAACGCAAGGTGGCGCTTCCGTTTTTCGTGATACCACGAAAATGAGCATAAAATTAAAGTAGCGTTTTAGGACTTCCAACCAGAGAAACCTTTCCGTTAACGCTACTGCAATTCTTCAAAATCTTCGCATATCAGTAATTCACCGGTCGTCAGAATTGCTATTTTAAATAATAGCTGAGATCAAAATAAAAAAAAAGAAGTGCGCGTATAACCTTTATAAATGACCCACCGCCTAACCGAAACATAGGCTTAATCCTTATATTTTTTTCTTTAACAAAAATCCTGTCTGTAGGGGTTATTATCTTTCATTTCTTCACCAGTTTTCCGAACAATGATCCGCGAGGTGTTGACACCGTTAGAATGTATGATCCGGCGGGAAGGAAAGATACGTCAATATCTTCATCCCTGAATTCCTGAAGAATCATGGTCCGGCCGGACATATCGGTGACGCGAACCTCTCCTCCTTTCGATGCATCACCCGCCTTGATGCGAACTACTTTTTCAGCGGGGACTGGAAAAACCTCGGTCGTCCTCTTCTTCCTTTCCCCCACCCCAGTAGGAATATCTACTGGAATGATTGAGGTTATTGCCATAAGCAGAGATTTCGGATCCGATGATGGTTTATCCTGAGCTAAATTCCAGATCATAATTCCGCCATAACTTTCATCGACGACATACTGGGTCTTCTCCTTAATGGTAGGGATCCCGTTGTAGTAAATCGTGTTTCCCCCGCCGGACACCACATCGAGATTTTCCGCGCCATCAAAACTGTTTACGATGTCACTGTACGAATATGCGGTATTGTTTGTACCAAAACTGTGACCATAAAACGGTATGCCCAGAACGCATTTCCTTTTTTCGAGTCCCCGGCCTGTCCAGTATTCAAGGCTTTCAACAGCAAATTCCATAGGCGCAT
>CAZAHL010000068.1:0-24638 GCA_964484845.1 uncultured Chryseolinea sp.
CAAGTTCTTCGTGCGAAGGTTCGCGCTGATATTTCTGTTCAAGCTCTGAAAAAGTTCTTGAAAGTTTATTAAGTGAGCTCACCCTATTTAAAGGAAGTCTAACAATGCGCGATTGTTCTGCAAGGGCTTGTAGAATGGATTGACGAATCCACCAAACAGCATATGAAATAAATTTAAATCCGCGGGTTTCATCGAATCGCGAAGCCGCCTTTATAAGTCCAAGGTTGCCTTCGTTAATTAAGTCACCCAGCGACAATCCGTTATTTTGATATTGCTTTGCCACTGAGACGACGAATCTCAAATTTGCCTTTGTCAGTTTTTGAATAGCGATTTTATCCCCACCCCTGATCCGGATGGCTAATTGAACTTCTTCTTCTGCAGTGATCAAATCGACCTTTCCAATTTCCTGCAGATATTTATCAAGCGATTGGCTTTCACGGTTGGTAATTTGCTTAACGATCTTAAGTTGTCTCACGTAATAATTTTTAAGTAATATTTTAAGTTAACACATAGCTCCTGTGCATTCAAATCAAAGATTAATAGGAGAGAGATTATCTTAACCACTAAATCGAAGACGCCGCTGGGCAATGGAAAAAAGTGGATTGAATATGGGGCAAAGGTACTCTTTTTTTTGTAATAATTTCAGATTATTCTTACTTCCGGACGTCGTTAAAAACGCGAAAGCTGCTTCAAATCACAATAAAACTTTCACAGGTATAATAGAAGGAATTGGCTTAGAAAGATTCTTTTTCTGCCTTGCAATCGATTTTAGAGTCCCTTTAGAAGCTTTGCGTAATTAAAGTATGATCTATTATCCTAGGTTCAGGACAATTGCAATTCCGCAAAGATCATTTCCAGCTCCACCTGAGTTTTCCCCAGTTTCACTTCTAATCTTTCCAGCATACTTTGTTTTTTGCCCTCTTCAAAGACGAAATCCTCGTCTGAAAGGATGGGAAATCTCCTTTTTAGCAAAATTTTTTGCTCTCTCCAGCTTCTGATAATATTCATGTTAATATGTAATGTACAAACTATCTTCGGAATCTAAGGTTACAACAATACTAATAAAATTTAATTCACGCTTGAAGATATATTATTCAGAAGGTGAATCTGCTACCTTATCCAATACGACTTCAGGGGCTTTCTCCACCTTGGCAACATGAAGCATAAAATGTTTGTCCATCACAAATTCATAGGTAGAAGTTTCAATTAGCTCCAAAGCCCTTCTTGATTGTTGAAGTATGAGTAGTAAATCCTGGGCGACCGCTGACGTCTTGATGTTATTTACCGCTTTACCTTGAAAAACACGCAATGTAAAAGCATAGCCGCCCTTTTCCTTTGGATTTATGCTTTTAAACTCATGATTTGAAAACTTATATTGCTGCGGACCATCGGCAGAGTCGACCATTAGCTTTAAAATAGCGGGCCGGTACTTGCTCCATACGTAAGTGTATATTTTGGTGGTCGTAGGATAATTCATTTATATGTATTTTAAATTTTTACAATTACGCCGGTTAAATCCGGATATTTTTAAGCGATAATGCCCATACACCTTCAGAAAAAATCAAACTAAACTTGGTGTAATCAGTTTCGATAAAAATTTTTCGCACCGCATGCGAGCTCCTACATGAACCTTGTTGCTGATAGGGAATAATTTTAATTGTTGCCCGGAAAAGAAGCCATTCTTTAGCTTGCGAAGATACAAATTAAATGGAGAATTCCCTGCAGAAGAGACAATCGTCTGCGTACTTTAATCGATTGCAGCCAATTTGAGGCGTTTAAATATTTGAGCGCTGATTAAAAAATCCAATCTATCCCCTCCCATTTAAAGCTTTCCAACTCAGAGTTCCATCGTGCGATGCTCAAACTCCATGGCCAACGAAAATAAATATTCATTCCATCGTAATAGTTTTAAACCCATGTAATGGATGATCTAATTCCCAACGCTCCTAGCTCCTATTTCGAAAATTCGCACGCCACCTTACTACCGGTTTAACAGACAGTATTTTTTTCAAAAAGAATTGAAAACGTAAATAATATCATTCAATCGAATACGATCCATTTTTTTTTAACGATGGTTTCCGAAAACCATTTCGGAAAAAAGAAATTTCAAACGCGTTCTGAAACAAAATACTCGAATACATTACAATATTCTGCAAAACATTCATTTGTCCTCTATATTTATCTGAGAAACAATACGAGATCAATACAAAATTTTGTAAAGGTCTAATCGGGTTAGGGGTATTTGTTTTCTAAGCCAAGGTTTTACTAACCTAAACATATACCCCTATGATGAAAATTTTTACCCGACCCATTGCCAGCCGCTCCATTTTTATTTGCCTTGCAGCCTGCTGTTGCCTCAGCTTTCAAGTCCTTGCTCAAGAACGTATCGTCACCGGAACTGTCTCTTCTGCTGAAGACAAGTCTTTAGTAGCAGGTGTGAACATTGTTGTAAAAGGAACCACGGTTGGTACGATTTCAAATGCCGACGGCGGCTATTCGCTCAACCTGCCTGCGGAATCCGAGACCCTGGTTTTCACCTTCATCGGATTAGCTCCTAAAGAAGTAACCATCGGAACTCAATCGGTGATTGATGTCGCGATGGATACAGACATTAAACAACTTTCCGAATTGGTAGTCACTGCCTTCGGTTTAGAGCGTGAAAAGAAAGCATTAGGGTATGCAGTCCAGGAAGTCAAAGGAGAAGATCTCGCCAAAGCTCCGACTTCCAGTGTGGTTAATAACATGTCGGGCAAAGTAGCAGGACTTCAGGTCTCTACTAATTCCATTCCCGGCGGAAGTCCCGAATTTGTATTGAGGGGCTTTTCGTCCGTGGGTGGAAACAATCAGCCCTTAGTTGTAGTCGATGGCGTTCCCATTGCGCAGACGGTTAACTCCAGAAATCTGATGAGCAGTGAAGACGCTATTCGGAATGATCCAAACTTCAACCGTAAGCAAAATCAACAGTATGGAGGAGGAATTTCCGAAATAGATCCGAATAACATTGCTAACATAAGTGTCTTAAAAGGGCCTTCTGCTGCTGCCTTATACGGATCTCGCGCAGCAAATGGAGTTATCCTGATTACTACCAAAACAGGAAGTGCCTCGAAAAAAGGTATCGGAGCAGAAGTAAACTTCAGCGCTACGTTTGAAGAACCTTTGATTAAACCCAAATTCCAGAATACCTACGGTGGAGGATCGGGTTATTCAACCTGGTATTCAGATGGATGGAGCGGTACTGTAGACGGGTTCAAGGGTACCGATGGAACAGACGAAAGCTGGGGATCGCCGATGGACGGCCGGCTTGTGCGTCATTGGTGGACTGGCACGGAAACGGCTCCACTCGTTCCGGAACCTGATAATTGGGAACAATGGTGGGAAACAGGAAAAACAGTAAACACCAACGTATCCATTACGGGTAATAACGAGCTGGGTTCCTTCCGTTTCTCCGCCGGACAATTGAAACAAGATGGAATTGTTTATAACAACGACTTCTACAGAAACAATTTTCGCCTGAATGCCGCCTATAACTTTACTCAAAAGTTAAAAGTTACTGTTTCCGGAGAATATGTCAAGTCAGGTTCTGACAACCGAGCATTTGCAAGTTCGAGCAACTTTGTTTGGCATCATCGCCAGACCAACTTTGATAAGCTAAAAAATTATCGCGCTTATGAGAGCGTTCACATTCAACCTAAAGGCGATACGGAAGCGCCCAATTGGCAACATACTTTTTTCAGCAATCCTTACTTTGAACAAGAAGTATTGGTTACACCCAACGAGAAAGACCGATTCCTCGGCAACGTAGCCATCAACTACCAACTAACGGATTGGTTAAGCGTACTCGCCCGCACAGGGACGGATTTGTGGAATGATACAAGAATCGTGGTCGACCGCTACGCACGCACCCGCGCCGGTTCATTCCGTGCCGGCCGCTATAGCGAAGAAGTATTGCGAAATCAGGAAAGTAATTCGGATTTTATCATCAAAGCTGATAAAGAGTTCAAGGATATATCCCTGGTGCTACAAGCCGGAGGTATTCATCGGACGAACTATTATAAAGCAAATTATGCAAGAGTAAATGAACTGACCATTGATGGGGTCTATAATCTCGGCAACAACGCAAGTCCCAACCTGACGGAAAGTGCCATCGCTGAATCTGAAATGAACAGTTTGTTCAGCGCACTTACCGTGGGTTATAAAAATGTTGTTTTCCTTGATGTCACCGGAAGAAACGATTGGTCGAGTACACTTCCAAAGCAAAACAATTCTTTTTTCTACCCTTCGGCGGCACTCAGTGCAGTGATCTCAGAAATGATTCCCACTGTTTTCGACAACAATATCCTATCGTTCTTCAAGCTCAGAGGGAGCTGGGCGCAGGTGGGTAGTGACGGTGCACCTTACCAATTGCAGCAGGTATATAATCCCAAAGGACTATGGAACGGAACTACGCCAAAAATTGGTGAAAGCCCACAGATTGCAAACGCAGACCTAAAACCTGAAATAACGACCGGTGTAGAATTAGGTGCTGATATTCGGTTCCTGAATGGCAGACTGGGTTTAGATGTTACCTACTATCAACAAGCTACGGAAGATCAGATTTTGGCAGTCGATATTTCCCGCACTTCAGGATATACCGGCAGAATTTTAAACGCGGGTAAAATTACCAACAAAGGTTTAGAAATCTCCCTGAGTGGTACCATCGTTAAGCTTCCGAACGGACTGACCTGGGATGCCAGCGTCAACTTTGCAAGAAACCGAAACAAGGTCGAAGAATTAGCTCCAGGATTAACATCTCTTATCTTATGGACACAGCGTGGCGCTTCCCTGGAAGCTCGTGTAGGCCAGCCGTATGGAAATCTTTATGGAAACAAATTTGCCAGAACAGAAGACGGTCAGCTTATCTTTAAAAATGGATATCCTTACAACTTACCGGGCCAACATGTCATAGGAAATATAACGCCTGACTGGACTGGGGGCATTTTAAATGCAGTAACCTTTAAAGGAGTAACCCTCAGCGTCCTGATCGATATTAAAAAAGGTGGCGACATCTACGACATGGGAAGCAGCCTTGGCAGGCAAAATGGGGTTCTTGAAGAAAGTCTGGATGGCAGAGAGGAAGGCCTTATCGGGATTGGTGTAAAAAATATAGGATCTGAAGAGTCACCAAACTTTGTACCGAATGATATCGTGGCTCCTGCCCGCACGTTCATGACATACTATAGCGGTAGACAATATCATGAAGCTGCCGTAATGGACGGAAGTTATGTTAAACTTCGTGAAGCTAGCATCACGTATAGACTTCCTTCTAAATGGTTCGATAAAAATTTCCTCGAAGGTGTCAGTATTTCTGCTATCGGAAGGAACCTCGCGATCTTCCATAAGAATGCGCGTCACATAGATCCGGAAATCAGCAGCGCCGACATGGGATTCACAAGCGGTCAGTTACCCAGTACAAGGAGCATTGGCTTTAATGTAAATGTCAAATTTTAATCGCACTCCCTATGAAACTATCTATAAAAACTTTTTTAGTAACAGCGGCCATACTTCTAATCGTAGGTTCCTGTACCGGTGATTTTGAGGAGATGAATCAAAATCCGAATAAGCCATTAGAAGTAAGTCCGCAATATCTGTTACCTCAGGCGTTGCAGGCTTCGATTGACAATTACTGGGGAAACAAGGTCAGGAATGAACGCATAAATTTTGACCATGCAATGTCGTGGGCCGGGTACCTTACCCGGAACATCTATGAGAATGAAGGTGACAACTACAATGTACAGCCTTCGGTCAATATTAAGAATTGGGAAATATTTTATGCGGAAGGGCTGATCAACTATCAAAAGATCATCCAAAATTCAGACGCTGCTTCGAAAGTACCCAACAGCAACTACGAAGGAATTGGGATCGGCATGCGTTCATGGGCCTTTTCTGTTATCACTGATATTTGGGGAGCAGTTCCATATTCAGCTGCTTTATCTGGTACTGCAGCGGAACCCGTATTCTCTCCAGATTACGATTCACAGGAGGAAGTTTATGCAGGAATTATTTCGGATCTGAAAATAGCAAACGAAAAGCTTGATGCAAGCTCCAGCGGACCCGCTGTAAAAGGAGACATCGTGTTCAGCGGCAAAATTCTTTTATGGAAAAAGTTCTTTAACTCCTTACGATTTAAATTACTTAACCGTCAGGCGCATTTGGTAAGTTCTTCTGGTGCCGAAATGCAAGCGATGCTGGATGACCCGGCGACCTATCCAATGATTGACAGTAATGCCGAAATCGCACAGCTCAAGTATGGTACGGTACCAACAAACAATCCCTGGAATGATATTTTGATTCAACAAGGTCGTTCCGATTGGAATATCAGCAGTACGCTGGTAGATAAGTTGAAAGCATTAAACGATCCAAGGCTTTCTGTTTACGCTACTCCTGACAAAAACTCCGGTGGAGTTATTACAGGACATCCCAACGGACTTCCTGGTGCAATAGCCACCCAATACTTGGGATATAGCGCTATTATCAACAACGCGATATTTGCGCAAACGACCTCTCCAGCCATTCTAATGAGCTATGCTGAGTTGCTTTTTGTGAAAGCTGAGGCTGCACTAGAAGGAGATATCACCGGAGATGCAGAAGCGCTCTTTACGGCCGGTATCACAGCATCCTTTGCGCAGTATGGCCTAACCGTTCCCGCTGGCTATATCGATCAGTTGGGCGCAGTTTCAAAGGAAAATATCATTACGCAAAAATGGATTTCCTTATTCGGACAAGGAATAGAAGCGTGGACAGAATTGCGCCGGACGGGGTATCCGGTTATGCCCGCCGCCGATCCTTTAGCGCAATTTCAAAACGATGGTGTACTACCCACACGGTTAGTCTACCCGTCTACTGAATACTCCCTGAATGGAAGCAAGGTAGTAGAGGCAGAAAGCCTCAATGGAGGCCCGGACAATATGAAAACTAAACTCTGGTGGGTAGAATCAAAATAACCTATGAAAGAAAACAATATGAAAACGATACACATACTAACCATACTTTCTATCATGACTTTGTCTATAACAAGTTGTGAAGATGTGTCTGACATGGCCGTTAACAAAGTTGCCGCCCCCGTACTGGTGGATGTTAAAAACACAAGCGCGGCTGAGATTACCGCTTACTTCTATGAATTAGACAAAAGCGGAATTCTTGACCACACAGTTGGCATTGACTCAATACCCGTAGCAGGGCTTGCCATAGAAGTCTTTGCAGCGACTTCCTCCGTGGGTGTGTTTACAACGGATTCAGAGGGAAGCATTAGTGTTTCCTATACCACAACAAAACCCAATGAATATGCAGGAACTCATAAAGGAATAGCATTTAGAATTAAAAAGTAATGCGCATTGGAGGTGTGCAATTATAGCAACGAATGATCACTTCGTTTCCACCTAACCCGTGAGCGGAGGATCATTCTGTTGCCTATGGTTCATTTGATATTCGGTGCCAACGGAGTACCTATATAAAAGCAAGAACCTTCAGTAACTCTTTACCAGACCTAATTACAATCAAATCTATATCAACAATAAAAAAATAAGTAACTCTAAAACCCCACAAACATGACAGCAAAAACACTCAACAGACGTCAATGGATTAAGAACAGCACGATCCTATCCGGATCGATCGCTCTTTTGTCCGGTAGCCTTACTGAAGCACTAGCTTCTCCTTCATCGCTTACAAAATATGTTAGCACAACTCAAACAGTATCCGAAGCGATGATTAAACGCCAGGCCATGGCCGATTTAAAAGCAAGGTTATCCGCAAATGAAAACCCTTTCGGACCTTCCGAAAAAGCAAAAAAGGCCATCGTCGATGCCATCGATAAAAGCTATCAGTATCCGATGAAGAGCTTGCAAGAATTAACGAAGAATATAGCAACCTATGAAGGATTGACACCCGAGCATGTTATGCTGGGAGCAGGTTCAGGTCCCTTGCTGCAAGCAGCCGTAGTACATTTTGGAAAAATGGGCGGCAACCTGGTAAGTGGAGATCCCACCTATGGAAACATTCCGAACGATATGTCCGAACATTTTAAAACCGTCTGGAAAAAAGTACCCTTGACATCGGATTATAAGCTTGATCTCGATGCTATGGAAAAAGCGGTTGATGACAAAACCGTACTCATGTACGTGTGCAACCCTAACAACCCTACAGGAACCACCGTAGACGCGGCCAAGCTAAAGGCCTTTTGTGAACGTGTTTCTAAAAAGGTACCTGTGTTTGTAGACGAAGCATACATCGATTATATGGATAACCCGAAAGAAGCTTCTGTTATGGAATGCATTAAAAAAGGTCATAACGTAATGGTAGCTCGCACGTTTTCAAAACTGTACGGATTTGCTGGATTACGCGTAGGATATATGGTCGCACAACCAGCAATGTTAGAAACCATGAAGCCTTTAACGAAAGGAGCGCGATCAATTTCAGCGACTTCCGGCAGCGCCGCTTTGGCAAGCTATCAGGACACCGAGTTTCTTCAAGCAGCCTTAAAAAAGACCACAGAATCTAAGGAATACCTCTATTCCATACTCAAAAAACATGGCTATGACTACATCCCCTCCTCTACCAACTTTGTTTTATTTCCCATTAAAATGGACGGAAAAAAATTCACGGAAGAGATGATGAATCGGGGTGTGAGCGTTCGCTTCTGGAAGTTTAACGATAAAGACTATTGTCGTGTCAGTATCGGGTTGATGGACGAGATGAAAATATTTGAAGAGGCATTCACTCAGATTGCATAATTAACATCCGGAATCATTTTCCATTTTATCCAAGCAGGATGCAACGCTGTAAGTTGCTCGACTTATAAGAATTGCATCCTGCAACTTACCTCAGAAAAATTTACCCAGCACAAAACTTTTTAACCGTCAACGAGATGAATTCTGCTGTCATAAAAACACTTTCTCTATTGCTGATGATCGCTATTGGCTACCTTCTTCGGAGCAAGATCAAAAGCAAGGATCAAAAGGAAGGCATAAAAACCCTTATTTTAAGTTTAGCGCTTCCGGCCACGATCTTCATTGCCTTATTGAAAATTGATTTTGAGCCGACGATGATATTCATCCCTGTGCTGGCGTTGGGGTTCAATCTAATTCTATATCTATTGGTTGACAAACTTCCGTTACGGTCGCTCTTTAATGTTCCACTGTCACAGTACCGAACCGTAATACTTTTATTGCCGTCGCTGGCTCCCGGATTATCTTGTTTTCCCTTTATTTTAGAATACAGTGGCGAGTTGCCTTTTGCAATGGCCGCGCTAGGCGACATAGGTAATAAGATATTTGTTTTAATTATTGCCTATACCATTGCTATGAAATGGTATTTCGATAAGCATTCCACGACCGCACGAAGCACTTCCGCCAAGCTTAAAGGTCTTGTGAAAACAATGGCTGAAGAACCTGTTAACATGGTTATCATAACTGCCATCGTCATGCTTTCGTTGGGATTAAATTTTGATTCTCTGCCAGACTTTGTAACAATGAATATTGATAGGTTAAGTGTGATGATGACTCCACTGGTCCTGCTGTTTATCGGTATTTCTATGAAATTAACGCGGCAGCAAGCCAAAATAATTTTGTCATTCTTATTTTTCAGGTCGGGAGTAGCCTTTCTGCTCAGCAGTGTGTTGTTACTGCTCCTTCCGCCTCAGGATATCGGCATTACGCTACTGATAATCGTCTTTCCTCAAAGCGCCTGTAGCTTCTGGCCCTTTGCGCATATGGCTTCCGTAAGTGAACTTGAAAACAAGTCAGCAGTACCGACTAAGGATAAAATATTTGATCTTGAGTTTGCTATGAATATACTGGCCTGTTCGCTCCCCTTTTCCGTGGTTCTGATTCTTGCCGTCTATTCGTTTGGAGAAATTTTTACGAATGTCACCTATACCTTTATTTGCAGCGGAGTTTGTCTATTGTTAGCCACTTTTCCGCTATTTACGAAAGCTCGCTTCTTTCAAGCATATAAAACCAAGGTTAGAGAAGTGTTACGGAGTATTCAGGCATAATGCCGATTATATTTTAAATAGATTACCAAGCATTTGGAAACTCTAATCTCATAATTCCTAACTCAAGGGGCCTGTCTGCAGTGACCACGACACGCACAGGCACTTTGTAGTTAATATTGACTCTAACGGCAATGTGGTTAACGATAATCAGATGTTTTATGACTGTATTGACTCGGCTGTGCATAAACATTAGTTGTCCCCAATAGATGCGGACGTTTGGCCCGAAATACAGCAGCGGAAATTCCTAGCCTTCAATCTTAACAAGCATGCCGTAAGAATCATCCGGGCCAGTGGTTCTATAAAGTTTGTATCTTGGCTGGACATTCCTTGGAGCTTCATCGTTATGCGATCACATTTTTATATTTTTATTACGATTGGCTTATTATTTTCAGGTTGTTCATCGCCAAAAGTTGACACCTTACCAGCATCCTCGCTGGAGCCTTTCGGCCGATATTTGTTTAACAAAAATCAGCATCTCGAATTCATTTCGTCAGCCTCCCATATAGGATTTAGTTTTGAAGGGAAAGAATGTAAAGTTTATGCGTATATCAGCGATCGAGATGGGCACAACTATCTTCAATACGAGCTGGATGGAGTCTATCAGAAAAGAATTAAAATATCAGGAAATAATGAGCCCATTATAATTACCACTCTCGCAGATGGTCCACATACAGTTTGGATGTACAAAGCTACCGAAGCGCATTCCGGATCTATATTCTTAGAAAAAATAGTAGGGCAAAACTTACAATCTGTTAAAAGGGAAGAGACACCCTTAATTGAGTTTATTGGTAACAGTATAACGTGTGCCGCTGCTGCTGATCCTTCTGAGGTCCCCTGTGGGGAAGGTGTGTATCATGATCAACACAACGCCTTTTATGCATATGGCCCACGGGTTGCCAGGGAATTAAAAGCTAATTTTATAGTAAGTGGTGTTAGCGGTTTCGGCATATACAGAACCTGGAACATGGAAAAACCTTCTTTGCCCCAGGTATACGAGAAAGCAGATTTTGTACCCGACAGTCCACGTGAGTGGGACTTTAGCAAGTATAAACCGAATGTGGTCAGTATTGCCTTGGGGACAAACGATCTTAGCGATGGCGACGGCCAGCACCCGCGATCTCCCTTCGACAGTTCGGTCTTTGTTACAGAGTACATCAAGTTTGTACAAACGGTCAAATCAAAATACCCGGATGCGCAAGTCGCCTTGCTGAGCAGTCCTATGGTTGGTGGTGATAAAGGGATAACGTTGCAGAATTGTCTGACGGCGATAAAAGAAAACATCGACACACTATACCCTTCCGCAAAACCCGTCGCTCTTTTCTTTTTTAAACCGATGCAAGCAAGAGGATGTACCGGTCATCCCAATGTAGAAGATCATGCTATTCTTGCTGAAGAGATCGCTCCTTTCTTTAGAGAGCTATTGTAGCTGTTATACCGCGAGTTGCATCGTTTATTAGACTTTGTTTTTCATGGCAAAACCGCAGGGCCAAAAATTAAATGCTGGTATGCCTTGTAAACGCAATTCCCTCTTAGTGCTACTTTGTCAAGTTTAATTTACTGAGGTATGAGGCTTTAAAATCATATGAAACTTTTTAACAAGTCTATCACAAAATCAATAAAGAAGAGATATATCGTCCCATTAGGGACAATATACCGGTAGAAATCAGAATACGATATTAACCTAGTCCAGTAGGGGACGAAATAAAATCAACGATGGCAAATACCTACACAGCGAAGCTTAGTCGAAGAATATGAAGACCTGTTAAAGGAATTTGAAATTGATTACGATGGACGGTTCATGTTTAAACCGGTTGACTATATCGTGCCTGACGGCACTTCGTGAAAATTCATTGTTGGTCTTTCTAATCGGGTAGGAAGCGGCTCATCACCGCTGTCCCCCCACACCACCTGGCATACGATTTATCGTACCAAGGCGGTTTCTATTACTTTTTCACCTGCATCCTCAGATACAGAGATTGTAACCCTTGCTGGGTAAACCATTTCACATTCATAGCTTGGTTCACTGCCGCTTTTCTTGTCATCTCCCACCACCCTTGTGAATACATAACAACATTCCAGCTTGTGCTTTCGCCAATTCCTAAACCTCGCAGTAGCTTATAGGTGGTATACCGTCTTCCACATTGTTTTAGCCTATAACATCTTAGCTTTCTACGCATCCAACCATCAAGGTCTCTGATGTTAGATAACCACTTGTTCGCTAATCGGAAGTAGTTTGTCCATCCTACTATCACTTGGTTCAGTTCTTCAATGAGCACTTCAAAGTTCACACCTCGGTTTCTTTGGGTTATCTCTTTAACTCTATCTTTCAGACGGTCTATAGATTTATCTGCTATCCGTATTCCGCCTTTCTCTAATAAAGTATATCCCAGAAATTTTACCGTTGAGCAGTGTCTTACTCCACTCTTTTGTTGGTTAACTTTTAGTTTCAACTTCTTTTCAATAAAGTTAACAACTGATGTCATCACCCGTTCTCCTGCCTTTTTGCTTTTGACATAAATGTTACAATCATCGGCATAGCGACAGAAGCTGTGGCCTCGATTTTCCAATTCCTTATCTAACTCGTCAAGAACAATATTAGATAGTAAGGGAGATAGCGGGCCGCCTTGTGGCGTGCCTGCTATACGCTGCTCTATCAGCCCACCTTATCATTCCGGTCTTAAGATATGCATTGATTAGGCGTAAGAGTCTTTTATCTCCTATACCTTTACTTAATCTTTGCATTAGTCGGTCGTGGTTGATCTTGTCGAAAAATTTCTCCAGGTCTATATCCACTACCCATTCTTTACCTTCTTTAATGTACTGGCTGGCTTGGGTGATTGCTTGGTGTGCATCTCGTCCAGGGCGAAAACCATAACTATGTTCGCTGAAGTGTGGCTCGTAATAGCGACTTAGCTCTTGATGGATAGCTTGTTGGATGAAGCGGTCTTTGACTGTGGGAATCCCTAACGTCCTTGTCCCTCCTATGGACTTGGGTATTTCTACTTTACGTACTAAGCTTACTTTGTATTCTTCTGTAAGTATTAATGTACGAAGATCGTTTAGATGGGTCCCTAGCCAGGGACTAAGCTCTTCAACTTCCATTTTATCCACTCCACCGCTACCCGCATTGCGAAGCACTTGTTTGTACGCTCTGTTTAGGTTTCCATAATCTACAATCTTTTCTAAAAGGTTTGCTGTTAAGGTTCGCTGTCTCTCCAATCGCGATGACAATTCAACTCCTGCCTGAATATTCCTTTCGGTGCGGCCTTGGGTACCTTCAGTAGGTTCGATGGAGTGGCTGAATAATTTCAGTTGTTTCATCTCAGTTTTTTTTCCGTTGCTCTTTGTCTTTACGCATCTTCGAGGCTTGCCTTTGTTAATAAATTTGAGCCTTCCCGGTAATCATGTCCGGTACTACGCTCGCTGCTGACTTCTGAACTTCTTCTTTGCTCGGGTACTCGCGCGTACCTCCGCCTCAGATGGTGGTTCAGATCTCCCGGGGTAAGTAGTAACACTTTCCATTTGGTCTGCCTGATTTACCCCCCTCTCTTTCCGTATGACTTTTGGGCATCTTGATTCAAGGGTCAATTACCCAGAGAGACAGGCCTTATATCAGGTTTCTGTTCGTCAAACCAAATGTTTGTCTTCAGCTTCCTTCAGATTCTACCTCGCGATAGACACCCTCGCTTTCGACTAAAGGATTCCGGTCATCACGGTTCCTTAAGGACTTGAGGACGCCTTCCTCGCACCTGTTAGTTTTACTACATGCTCGGCGCACCCAGTATTGTGTCCCTAAAGGGACGTGGATAGGATTAAAACAATAAACATAGCAACATGGAATATGAGCTAGAAAGCAAATTTTTTTAAAGTATAAAGGGTAAAAGAAGAGAAGATCATCGCTGTTCCGCAACACGTAAAAGATGTTCTTAATGCTAAAACAGCAATTTCGAAAACGTGACAAGTAGGATTAGGTACTCAGCGTTTATCTTTTCAAAAGAATTTATTTTGCAAACATTTCATTTAAGGCGAATGCCGAGTTCAAAAAAGAGCAGGCCATATTTATCTTTTTTATATTCTGAAAGATCTTTCTTAAACCTGTTCAATAAGCCGTGTTCATAACGAAGATTGACGAACAGTTTTTCAAACTTTAAGGACAGTTCTAAAGGGAGCATCGGCATGAGCCTTTTGTAATAGTGGTTATACCCTATCAGTCGATCAGTGTTGTCTGGCAGACTTCCGTGCCTGAAATAGAAAGCGGAAATAATCATAGTTTGGATACCTATTCCCGAACCTACAGAGAAGATTTTCGATATGTTATAATGAACCGTTCCTGTAAGACCGAGAGAATAATCCGTTGACGAGGCAGAAGCGTCACCGATGGGTACATTGTTTGGATCCGTAAATTGCAATGCCTCCCAATAAACAGATCGTGAAATGTTCCCTTGCCATTTTAGACTTGTCTTCGGCTTTATTTTCTTCCAGGCGGAAAACCCAACACCAAATCCACCTATGAGTACCTTGGGTTTAGTTTCTTTATCGTATCCTAAAATGGGGTACAACCCTTTGCCCTGGTTTCTCGGAACGTAGAGATTACCGTTGCCGGTAAGGAAGTACTCATACTTAGATTGACAATAAACAGAGGTGTAAACTGAAAGCGTCAAGGAGAGAAAAAGAAAGTATCCCAACTTCATATCTTGATCATAGTTTGTGATATAACTATTGAACCCACTACAAAAACAACTTGGTATTTACCTGACGGTCTATCGATGACAATTAACTCATATCTATGCGTTCCGGTATTTACCTCTTCCTCCAATATAATTTTTCCCTTGGGATCGAATACTTTAAGCGTCCCAGGTTCATTGCTCGTATGGTTAATAAAAATAAAACCATTTGAATCCATGGGCGAAGGGAAAGTTTGCAACGTTCCATTGTTCAGGGCTTCAACCTCTACCTTGTCACTGCAGCTGCAAGCCGTCAATACTATGATGCCAAAGACCAGAATTTGTATTCGAATTCTCATGTGAATATTCAGTCAAAAATGAAGATAAACGTGCATGTGAGAAAGTTACATTATTTCATCAATTCCTCCAGTATAAATCTTTACCTGGTATCACCCAGCTTCTGTTCCCATTCTTTTTCGAACTCATAATTAATTTGCTGCGCTTTCCGTTTCAACGTCTGTCCTTTGGCTGTCAAAATAAAACGAACGGCACGGGCATCGGTGATATCCCACCCGGTATCCTAAATTAAGTAGCGAATACTTTACACGCCGCTGGGGCAAAGGAATATTTTCCACGGTTCGCCAGTACGTTCGGCTAAAACCGGTCGATATGGTAAACATGAAAACTTGATTTGGAACGAGAATCCTTATCGCAAAAACTGAGCAACGCCCTTATATAGTCTGGTATAAAATTTGATCCGCCCGTTTTAAACAAACAACTTAGCTTATGGAAAAGAAAGATGATGAAAAAAAACGCGGCCCCAAGGATCGGAACTACGTGAACAAATCCGAAAAGCACGAAGTAAAATACGAACCGAAGCGTAAAACTCCCGCTAAAAAATTCGGCGATAACTCTTAAGAATCTCGTGCTGACTAATAAAGAAGAGGCTGCTTTTGAAACAGCCTCTTTTTACTTTAAAATTTCCTACGCTTATGGTCTCCCATTTGCGCTTGCCATTTCTGAAACTGTTCTTCTGTTAGAATCGCCTTCGTCTTCGACTGATACTCTTCTCTTAAAGATTTGGCTTTTTCGCGGGAATCCTCGCGGGCCATCGTGCTATCTTTCCTTAAGGCACTAAATTTAGATGCAAACTCCTTGTCAATTACCCTAATTTTAGATGTTTGCTCATCGCTTAACGAGAGGTCTTTTTGCATACTCTCCGCACGTTCTCTATTTGATTTTTTCATGTGCGATTTATGCTTCTTCCCCTGTTCCGCACGGGCCGCCGACCATTTACTTTTTTGCTCTTCCGTTAATACTTTGTCAATCGCGGAAGCTTTTTGTAAGTGAAGCGCCCTTATCTGTTGATGTCTCGATTCCTTCGACTGGCTTGAATCCTTTAAAACGATTGATTGCTTAGCGATAAATTCTTCGTCGATCGTTTTGATAGCATTGTACTGTACATCGGTTAACGCTAACACAGATTTCATCTTATTAGCATGTTTGGTGGCTCGTTCCCTGGGATCGGCCTTTTGCTGGGCAAAAATGACTGTACTAACGATCATCATCCCTAAAAACATAATACTCTTCTTCATAACTCTTTTAGTTTTCCCCTTAGACTTGCAGATATGGGTCCAGGATTAATGGGACTGAAAAGTATTAGACAAATCCACCTTTTCATTATACCGACCTCGCCATTTAGTCGACAGAGAGGGGGAAGAAGATACTGTTCTGGCCGTGGCAAAGGAGGAAAAAATGGCCTTAGATTTTTATTGATTATTTTTTTGCCCCGGAAACGAGGCAGGTATTACGAAGCAATTGGCAATGTAAATGTAAATTTTGTGCCCGTATGCTTACGGCTATTCACCCAAATGTGTCCGCCGTTTTTTGAAATCATCTCTTTTGTAATGATTAAACCTATCCCCGCACCTTTCTCGTCGTTCGTGCCTAACGTTGTAAAATTTCTGCCAGGTTGGAAAAGATTCTTTACTTCCTCATCATGCATTCCCATGCCATTATCCTCCACATATATTTCAACGCAATCATCACTTACTCTCCCATCAATTTTTATCATCCCTCCATGGGGAGTAAACTTTACTGCATTCGCAATTAAGTTGCGTAAAATTATTTCAACCTGTATTCTATCGGCTAAAGCTGTTAAATGAAAATTCAGTTCATTGTGAAATTGCATATTCTTTTTTTCCATCATTTCCTTCAACTGTAGCGCTACATTGTTAACCACATCAGCCAGTATCACGTTTTCCAAGTCAATCTTTACATTGCTCATTTCCGCCCTGGCCCAGTGAAGCAAGTTATCCAAGACGTTACCCGATACTTCCAGTTGATGATTTAGTTTGGAGTACAAAAACGCTAGCTCTTCCGGTTTTATGTTTCCATTCTGAAGGAAAATCATCAGCGAACGCAACGTTGCGATCGGAGATCTTAAATCGTGACTGATAACGGAAAAAAGTCGATCCTTTACGGTATTAAGTCTTTCTAATTCTTCATTTGAGGAACAAAGCTTTGTATTAAGTTTCTTTCGTTGTCTTCCTGTTCTATATAATATAAAGGCCAAAGCACTCATCAATATAATGATGCAGGCAAAGGCCACACCCATATATTTTTGATGCCGGATTACCAAAACATTTGCTTCATTAATCTCTTGAAGCAACTCCAGTTCGTTTTGTTTTTGCACGAAGGCATACGTGGATTGAAGCTGTTTCAAACTTCTTCCGTTGACATGTTCCTGTTTATCTTCTGCTATTTTGTGAAATTGCTGATAATATTCGAAGGCCTTCTTATAGTCACCGGTGGACGCATACAAGGATGCATACGTTTCATGAATGTAATCAAGCGGGTTGAAGAAGTCAGTAAACTTAATCTTCCTGCTATTAATAATACTCATTGCACTGTCCAGGTACACCTTAGTATTGATATAGTCTGACTTCAAAAGATAAACCTTTGCTAAATGTGAGTAAGTTTCTATTTCATTTTCAAATTCTGAGGTATTTCTGATTAAGCTTAAATTCTGTTGATAGTAATATAAACTGCTATCATAATTTCCACGGCGAAAATGAATGCTTCCGAAGTTACCTGCGAGAATTCCCAACCATGCCGTATCACGATTCATTTCTGCTATTTGATAGGCTTGTCTAAAACTGTTTTCAGCACTGTCAAATTGCATGTTACTGCGTTCAATCAGGCCGAACCCGTTGTAACAATTAATCAGTATCCGATGATCCAGCGAATCACCGGCAAGCTTTAACGTTTTTTGGTAATAGGACTTAGCTTCCTCGTAATTCTCCGCTTTATGCTGTATTAAAGCAATTTCATAATAGCTCAGCGCTTGAGCTAAATTTTTGCCTTTTGCTTTGTACAATTCAGCACTCTCCATAAAGTACAGAAGGCCTACATCCATCCTCCCATCACCAAACATGGTACCTGCCCAGCCGTAAACGTTTGGTAACAAAAATTCGGCAAAGGATTTTTGCCTCGCAATGGCAAGTATTTGCATCACCTCTTCGTTCTTAAAAGAAATTTGACCCCTTTTAAAAACAACTATCATTTCATTAAAAGCCTGATTGAAATTTTCCTTTGTGGAGCTTTGTTCTAGCTTTTCGACATAATTCGCAACGGATTGGGCTACTGCAGGAAGGGAGATTATAATTACAAGCAAACCTATCGAAAAGAGACGGATCCACTTACTACCTGAATTAAGCATGAATGCAAATTGAGAGTCGTCAAAACTAGGATATCCTTACTCCTATTAGCCACAAATACCGGCCTCAAACATATGCTTGCATGGTTTTGTGTTAAAATTAAAAATATCAATGGTTTTTAAAATTTTGTTAACTAACCCAACAACCCTATAAGTAGCCGCAATTGAAAGTCAGTTCTGGCAATCCTATTCAACGACACCTGAAGTGAAAATAGATTAGTGAATGGTTCGGATGAGAATCAATTTTATCATTGAAGATTCGATGATAACCCATTCACTCGAACAACGTTTATAACGAATGAGCCTTGAATTAAAACGTCCTGAACTCAAAAGGAATCTCCACCAGTTCGGAATATTCCCTGCCTGTAGCTTCCATATCTTCGTCATCATCCAAATAGTACCACAGAATTTTTATGCCCTTAATTGGCTCAAGCGCTGCGAGAATATCCTGAATGAATTTTGATGAAGCGGTATTGCAATAGTCGAGCTTAAACACAAAGTCAGTATTGGCATTCGGTTCTTTTTTATAAAGCTCAATCCACTTCAACACGGGGTCATAAAATACCGCTGAATCCTCGGGAAGGGAACGGCCTGAGATTTCAAAAATCCCGTTCGGTTTGTCGAGTGTTATCACGGGGGTATCGTCACTTCCTTCGAAATGTAAAACTTCCATATCATGAAACCTTGTCCCTAAATCTACAGGTTTTATCCTTAAAATATTTAACAGAATGGAATTCATTATATGGAAGTCTAGTAAGACATCCAACAAAGAAAGTCTTACTTAAGACTATTAAATGTATGCGTTTGTCTTTGTCAACCGCTGATTCGCATTAAAAAGAAAGTATTGAAAGGGTTGTTCTGAAATGAAACACTTAGTTGTTTCATTTTATTACAGTGAATTAACTGATTGGGTAGACATCATCATCCAATCTACTTTGACAGTAAACCTTATAAAAACGGATAGGATTGATGCACTTAAAGATATCGGCTATTCTGATCTTAAACTTTCCACCGGATTAGATTTTGAAGCCTTTAGCGTCTGTGAGCCAATGGTAATTAATCCCAATATCAGTAAGACCGATGCTCCAACCAATACCGTTCCCAGACCAAACTCTACCCGGTTTGGCAAATATTGCAGCCAGAAGTTATTGCTCAGATAACTTAGCGGAGCACCAATACAAATGGATATAGCTAAGGTCTTCAAGAATTCTTTGGAAAGAAGAAGTGCAATACTCAGGCTTTCTGCGCCCAAAACTTTTCGGATACCGACCTCTTTCCTTTTCCGCTCGGATGTGTAAATCGCCATCCCCAATAATCCCAGACAGGCAATAACGATGGCTAGGAAAGCGATGAAGCCCAGGATCGACACGAGATCGAAAACACCTTGATGTGTCGTTGCCAGCTGCTCATCAAAAAATTCATATTTGAAAGGATGAATAGGATCAATCTTTTTCCATTTTGCTTCCAGATCAGCGATTGTGCTCATCAAATCCGCCGACGATATTCGTACATTCAAATACTGAAAATTAGCCGGTTGATTTCGAAGTATTAAGGGTTCAATCTTGTCCTCGTTAATCAATAGTTTATAGCGGAAATCTTCTACCACTCCCACGACCTCAAGAATTTCATTGCCCCACTTGCTTTCAAATGTTTCACCAATAATTTGTGCAGGGAAGCGGTATCCTAATGTCTTTACGGCAGATTCATTTACTAAAATAAACCGGTCGGATGACTCATAAGATTCAGGCAGATTTTTCCCTGCAATGATTTTAAGGCCGAGATTTTCAGTAAAGTTTTCGTCGGTCGTCAATAATCCGGCTGTGGTAAATTCTTCGGTTGAGCCAACCTTTTTTAGTTGCGTGTTATTATTCCTTCCAGCAGCTGGAATAATATCACAGGCGGAAATTGAAGATACTCCTGCAACAGCACTAAACTGATTTGCTAATTTTTTATAATCGGAACCTTGCAATTCTACGTTGACGATGTTCTTTGCGCTGAATCCATAGTCAAATTCCATGAAATGTTTGAATTGATTAAAAACGAGAATAGATGTTGTAATGAAGAACAACGAAATAACAAACTGTGAAGCGCTTAAAATTTTTCGCATGCCGAGCTTTCCAGGCTTCATACTATCCAGATGTTTGAGGGCTTTGATGGGTTGAAAGGTTGACAAATGAAAGGCGGGATAAATTCCGGCGATGATTCCAATCAACAACGCAAAACCAAAAAAGATCAGATACACCGATGCAGAAGAGGGCAGCTCAAAATTGAGATATTGATTTACCCATAAGTTCATAAACGCTGGCTTAATAAGTAAAAGCAATAAAATGGCTAGTGTTAAAGAAAGCAACGAGGTGATAATAGATTCGCTCAGGAATTGAAAAACGAGTGACTTCCTAGTGGCGCCTGTTACTTTACGAATGCCAATTTCTTTGGCACGGGTTAATGCACGTGCAATGGCTAGGTTCGTATAATTAAGGCAGGCTGTAGTCATAATCACTAACGCCAGAATTGCCAGAAAGTAATACCCGACCAAAGGCAAACGATTATTGGTGTCGTTAGCCATTAAACCAAGTTGCACATCGCTTAGCTTTTGACTCTGCAGCTTAAAACCTTTTGTTTGTTCGGATTTAATAGCTTTGTATTTATGCGCAACTAAATCGTTTAGTGCAATTTCCAAATCCACAGAACTTGTCTTTGGATCGAGGAGAACATAGGTATACGTACGATAAAACCACTCCCAATTATTGGTCATGTCTTCTAGCTTCTTTTCGGCGTATAAAGTCTGCGCCGACGAAGAAGAAACCAGCACATTAAATCTCAGATGCGATTTATATTTTGTCTCATCTATTACTCCAGTAATTGTAAAGCTTCCCCAGTGAACTGGTGTCGAACCGACTCCGTCGTACCCTTGTGGAAAAGGTAGTTGCCGATCTGAAAAGTCGACTGTTTTACCGATGGGATTCTCATCTTTAAATAATCGAGAAGCTATTTCGTTCGAGATAACCATGGAATTAGGAGATTCCAAACACGTTCGTTGATCTCCCCGTACTAAATCAAAACTAAAAACACTAAAGAAAGAGGGGTCTGCAAAATAGCCGCGCATCTCCACGATCTTCTGCTGATATAAAGCATCCCCGCCTACCCCGGGCGTGAGGTTCGTTGCATCCTCTATAACAGGATATTCCGTCTTTAAAGAAGCGGCTAAAGGATAAGGAGTAGTAGCGTAGGACTGCCTTGAATTTTCATAGTCAGAGAGAATACGGTATACTCTATCTTTCTTTTCATGAAACTGGTCATAACGATTTTGGTCGACTAGCATCAGAATGATCAGCATGCACACCGACATAGCAACAGCCAATCCAAATACATTGATAAAAGAAAACGTCTTGTATTTAAGGATGTTCCTTATCCCAATTTTAAAATAATTTTTAAACATACCAGTGTGGTTAAAATTTTCAAATTGATTAGCGGAGCGAATAATGCCTGGTCTAAATAGAAGGAGTACATCCAGCCCAAAATTTATATTCGCTTTTAATTTTCCATGTCCTTTTAGCCGTTCGTGATACAATTCCATCAAGTCACCTTCAATTGAATTCTTCAACTTCGGGTGACAATACCATCTGAAAAAGCGTAGGAATATTTTTGGTGGCATTTCTTTTACGAGTTTAGAGTTACGAGTTTAGAGGTAATTAAAATTGAACGTAGCATGCGATCTCCACTAACGATTAATAACTAACGGTTCCCCTACTCCGCTCTCAAGCTATTTACGGGATTCTCCCTGGCAGTTTTAATTGCCTGAAAACTTATAGTCAGGATAGCAAGTAGGATTGCTCCGGAAGCAGCTATGGCAAACATCCACCATTCGATGCCAATGTGATATTCAAAACCCTGAAGCCATTCACTCATGAAATAATACGCAACCGGTGTTGATACGATGATTGCAACGATTACCAGTTTCATAAAATCTTTCGACAACAGCGTTACAATTTGTGATACGTTGGCACCCAGAACTTTTCTGATACCAACTTCTTTAGTTCGCTGTTCGGATGTAAAGATTATCAGGCCCAATAATCCCAGGCATGAAATAAAGATTGCCAAAAAGGCAAAGTAGCCTGAGAGCTTCTTCACAACTTGCTCACTTTTGTAGGAATAGGCATATTCCTCATCTGCAAATTGATGCGCAAAAATAAAATCAGGATTTAGTTTGTTGTGCAGAGCTTCCAATCCAGCCAATGCAATTGATGTTTTTCCTGGCTCGGTCCGTATAAGCGAAGCACCCCAACTGGTGCCTTTTTTTAGTCTAAGGACTAATGGTTTGATGGGTACGTAAAGAGAATTAAAATGAAAATCTTTTACAACGCCGATGATTGTTCCTTTCACTCCCCAAAATGTAAGCGGCATACCAACGGGGTCTTTGTACTCCATGATTTTTAATGCGGTTTCATTGATGATATAACTTGCGGAATCAGCAAAATCTTCGGAAAAATCACGACCATACAGCAATGTAGCTTGCATGGTCTTAATAAAATCATATCCCACAGCTGCCTGTGTAAAGAAGGGTTTCATATCCGGAGCTTTACCTTCCCATTCTACATCTCCTGTAGAATTCTCCATCTCGACGGGTCGTTGAGAAATATGGCTTATGTCAATAATACCTGGCTTTTGCAGCGCTTCGTTTTTGAATACGCTAAAATTCGTTGCAATATTTCCGGTAAGAGGCAAATAAATAAGATTGTATTTGTCATAGCCCAGATTTTTATTTTGAACAAAATCTAGCTGCCCTGAAATTACAATCATTCCTACTATGAAGATCATGGTTAAAGAAAATTGAAATACCACCAATCCCTTGCGAAAAAAAACGGAAGCCGAATTACTTTTTAAATTGTTTTTTAAAACGACAATGGGTTTAAAAGATGATAACAATAGGGCCGGATAACTTCCGGAAACAACAGCCGTAATAATTGTTAAGGCAGCCATTCCTATCCAAAACGTTCTATCGGTAAGGGGAGAAGTTATGTTTTTTCCAGTGAGTAAATTGAATTGGGGCAAAAACAATTGCAACAATAACAACGCAAATAAAATGGCAATAAAGGTGAATAAAAAAGCTTCAATCATAAATTGGCTTATCAACGCCTTTTTCATTGCGCCGTTTACTTTTCTTACGCCGATCTCTTTTGCCCTTTTTATAGAACGAGCGGTACTCAAATTCATAAAATTGATGCAGGCGATCATTAAGATGAAGATGGCCACCCATCTAAAAAGTTGGACATATTCGATTCTCCCTCCCGACAAATATCCATCCTTAAAATCGCTATGAAGATATTTTTCACTGAAAGGTTGCAAGCTCAGCTCTAAACGCTCAAGATCAGAATAGTTCTTATTATAATTTTTAATGAAATGCTGGATTTTTGGTATCAATGTCTCAGCCGTCGCATGCGCGCGCAACTTGACGTATGTAACCGGACCAGTATTGTTCCAGTCTTTTACCCAGGGAGTTCTTTCGACAAAGAAATCCCAATTTATCAGATACTCAAATTTATCAGAAGCATTATCCCCTAGATCTTCAAATACAGCAGTTACTTTTAGGTCCCTGTAGTTTTCAAATCTTACAGATTTATCCATGGCTAACTCCGGACTGCCAAAAAAATTAGTTGCCATTTTCCTGGAAATCGCAATACTTTCCGGTGATTTTAAGGCAGTCTCTTTTGTGCCCAGCAATATTGGGTAAAAAAATATTTTAAAGAAATCTGCGCCTGCAAAATTACCCGGCAACTTCATCTTTTTATCGCCCACAGCAAAGTTGTTAAAAGAGCCCCAGGCAGTGTTACAGGCATATTCAACTTCAGGCATTACTTTTTTCAGTTCCTCACCAAGTAGCCCTGGGGTGTCATAGCCTCCGGTAACTTCGATGCCCGAGTATTCACGATTGGTAACAACAAAAATCCGATCGCTATTTTCGTGAAAAGCATCCATACTGTATTCGTCCTGCACCCATAAGGCTATGAGAATACTGCATGTCAAGCCAAGAGATAAGCCTGAAATATTTATCAAAGAGAATACCTTGTTCTTAACAAGATTGCGCCAACCGGTTTTTAAATAATTTTTATACATACCATAGTGATTAACATTTTGATATCCTTCTGCAGGTCTGATAATGCCCGGCCTGAAGAGTAATAAGACATCGATGATAAATTTTACATCTGCTTTCTGTTTTCCGACTTCTTTT
>CAZAHL010000069.1:0-24599 GCA_964484845.1 uncultured Chryseolinea sp.
TATAATAGAATTCTAAGATTACATTTTTAGATCATCTGGGCGGATCAACCCCACTTTCTCATAGAGGGGTTGATCGCCCAGACTTCATATTCAACCGCGGGTTGATTTTTTCTGATCCTCTTTTCTCACGTAAAATTGCACGAAAGCTCTCATGCCTAAGGTTGCGACAAGAGGAATTAAGGCATAATGTAACATCTGAGGGAGGATGGGCCAGGCAACTAGTGTAGCACCGGTTATAATTGCTACTAAAAAAAAATATCCTTTTAGCCACTTAGCATGCTTTAAGAAGGCTATTACAGCAATGAGGTGCGTGGGCAACGCCCATAACAAGTTGAAATTTTTAGCAGCAGCACGATGATCTGTAAAGAACCACAAAAAACAAAGTAGGAGCCCTGTTAGCCCCGCCGCAGTAAATAGGAGTACATCAAACCACACAGATAATTTTTTGCGTTTAAAATCCCAAATGCTAAGGGCTAGGGCAAGGAACGCTAGCGCCCCGAACACGTATATAGGGTGTGGTGGTCCCTTTGGAGGTCCCTCCTCACGTGATTTATAGGTAATAATCTTTTCTTTTACCAACGGAACGTCTAAGCCATTTTGCTTTATCGTAGCATTATCAAATCCAGACTCGACATAATCGGGCAGAAACATATACTCAAGCGGGGCAGCTTTCTTATCCATAGGCAAACCAAGTCCGATATCAATTCCCAGATCACCCCAGGGCTGTTGTTTTAAATAAATGTCTGTGAGTTCGCGTATTGTATAATCTGTTGTAATATGATCCGCGTTAAAATGTATTGAATCGCCAAAGGTCTTTACAACAACATCCCTGATTTTAGTAGCGCAATTGTCATAAAAATAGTCATAGTAATAGTATTGATTTTCAGGTCGTGCATTCCATTCTAGAAATGTGAATAATTTTTGTTTTTGGGCGGTATTTAGATTGAGGTGTTGCTCATGAATGAATCGGTTATAATAAATATAAACATCGCGAAAGCGATTGTAGTCTTGCAGACCCAGCATATATCTGTTTTTCCCGAGCGCAAAGTTTAAATAGAAGTTAGGTTGATCGTAGTCGAATACGCCATAGTTATAGATAGCATCTATGCTTAATGCGGGATCAGAAACACGGAAAGCGCTATGACCAAATGCAGAATACACCTCCCCCTGGAACGGACCACAGGTAATCAACGATATTTCAGCTTGGTCCGAGAGTTTAATAGGATGTTTCGATATCTGAGCATTGCTAATGGAGGTAACAAACAAAAGTATTGTAAGGATTCTTTTCATAAAATTGAAAGAGGCGCTAAGATAATAACAATCAATTTATTCAGCAGATGAATTTCCGGACTATCTTGCTTCTATGATTGGGGGACTAACGGATAGCCTGAATTTCTTCTCAAAGCTTACTTCAAAGCGCACCTTTAATGCGTCTAAAATTTTTTCAAGCTATCAATACTCACGATGGAATGGTAAACCCTCTATCAAAGGGATGCCGATCAGTATAGCATTTGAACCTACTACATCGTGTAATCTTCGGTGCCCTGAATGTCCGAGTGGATTGCGTTCGTTCACTCGACCAACCGGAATGCTTGCCTCGGGTTTATTTAGAAATGTTATCGACCAACTAGCCCCCACACTTAATTACCTTACATTTTATTTTCAAGGCGAGCCATACCTTCATCCCGAATTTTTGAAGATGGTTCGCTATGCGTCCGGGAAAGGAATCTATACAGCAACTTCTACAAATGCTCATTTTCTAAAAGATGATTTAGCCCAGGCAACGGTTCAATCAGGACTCGATAGATTAATTATATCCATCGACGGAACCTCTCAGGATACTTATCAATCATATAGGATTGGAGGTTCGCTTGAAAAAGTTATTGAGGGGGCGCAAAATATAATTCATTGGAAGAAAAAGTTAAAGTTGAAGACTCCTCACGTCGTATTTCAATTTCTCGTGGTAAAACCGAACGAGCATCAAATCCCCGAAGTTTATCAACTGGCAAAAGCAACGGGAGTTGATCAAGTGGTTTTGAAGACCGCTCAAATTTATGATTATAGGAATGGCTCTGCGTTGATTCCCGATCAGGACAAATACTCGAGGTATAAAAAAAATTCCGATGGCTCTTACGCTATTAAGAATAAACTCTTAAATGAGTGTTGGAAGATGTGGCACAGTTGTGTCATTACCTGGGATGGAAAAGTTGTTCCATGTTGTTTTGATAAGGATGCGCATTACACGTTGGGAGATTTAACAAAAAATTCTTTTTCAGAAATCTGGACGGGTGAAAAGTACAATCAGTTCAGAGCTTCCTTACTTCAGTCCAGAAGTGAAATTGAGATGTGTAAAAACTGTACAGAAGGAACCAAAGTCTGGACCTAGGAGTGAACTCAGATTTTTTTCGATTTAATCTGTTCTTCAATTTTAGCAAAGTCAACCGCGCCGCACTTGCCACAACCAGAGGCACATCCTGATTTAGCCTGAAAACTTTTATATACAATGGAACCGAGGTACCCCACAGCACCTATAAATGTAACGCCCAACAAAATTTCTTGAAGCAGCATAATGACAAAAATAAGCATTCAAAACCAGAACAACCGTGGAGGTTAAATAATTTCTTGTCTTGAAAAACTGTGGAGAATCATTGTCCGAAGTCGGACGGGTCCGATTGATATCGAACAATTACTATCCATATATACCTCTAAATCAAGGGTCTCAGCGCAGTTTTAATAGTGGCATCCATGTTGAAATGCCAAAGTAAATACCTCCTTTATGCTTAAAAATTACCTTACTACTGCATTTCGCAACTTAATGCGCTCAAAAGGAAGCGCTATTATCAATATCGCGGGTCTTACATTAGGTATTACCTGTAGCCTTATATTGTTTCTGTTGCTGAAGCATACTATTAGCTTCGACACCTATCATGCAAAGCGGGACAGGATTTGCCGTGTTGTAAATCAATCAACAGGCAATAACACGCTTCGACACAATCCTGGAATACCTTCGGTCTTGCCAGACGCATTTCGAAATGATTTTCCAGAGGCAGAAGAAGTGGTATTCACATCCTATCGTTCGGAAAATATGGTGGCAATCCCTCAACGGAATGGTGAACCAAAAAAATATTTCGAAGAGAGCGGTATAGTTTACACCGAACCCAGCTTCTTCAAGATCTTTGATCGTCCTGTTTTGATTGGAAATGCGGAAAAGGGGTTGGATGAACCCAATGAAGCCATCATATCAAAACGATGGGCATTAAAATATTTTGGGAAAGAAAATGCCATAGATGAAATTCTGAAATTTGATACCCTGGAATATAAAGTGACTGCTGTGATGGAAGATTTTCCAAGCAATACCGATTTTCCATTTGACTTAATGTTATCCTATACCACCATTAAAACTAACAATGAAAAAGATGGATGGAATAGCGTCTGGAGTGATGAGCAGTGTTACATTTTACTTCGCGCCGGAGAAGGTGCTCAAAAGATAGAAAGCCGACTCCCTGCTTTTGCAAAAAAATACCTTGGTGAAAACTTAAACCGGGTTGAATACCGATTACAATCATTGTCAGAAATTCATTTTGATGATCGTTTTGGCACCTACACCTACAACACGATGAGCCGAAGCATGTTGATTTCATTTGCCGTGATCGCCGTAATTCTTATTCTGACCGCCTGCATTAATTTCATTAATCTTGCCACCGCTGAAGCCATCAAGCGTTCGAAAGAAGTGGGTATTCGCAAATCCCTTGGCAGTTCTCGATCGCAATTGGTTCGTCAGTTTTTAGGCGAGACTACCTTGATAACTTCGCTTTCTGTTTTGTCTTCATTGGCGATTACTCAATTTGCCCTCGCGTTTTTAAATCCATTCTTGGAATTGAGCCTTACGTTGAATTTTGCTGAGGACGGTCTTCTTTGGATTTTTCTGATCGTAGTAACGAGCGTTGTTTCAATACTTGCTGGGCTATATCCTGCCCTTGTGGTCTCGGGATTTAATCCCGTACTGGCATTGAAAAATTTAATCAACAATAAAAACTCATCGGGTTATAATCTCCGAAGGGCGTTAGTTGTTACACAATTTATAATTTCTCAATTTTTTATTATCGGAACTATCGTTGTGTTTAATCAAATGGAGTATTTTCAAAATGCGGACTTAGGTTTTAAAAAGGATGCTATTATCATCGTACCCATTCCTGTCTCTGAAACTCCTGCAGAAGCGAATAATGTTAGTAAAATGCGTACGCTTCGAAATGAAGTTTCAAAAATACCAGGAGTTGAAATGGCAAGTTTAAGTAGCACCCCTCCTTCTTCAGGAAGCGTTGCAAATACCATTTTTAACGTTGAAGGAAAAGATGAAACCTATTTGAGTCAGGTAAAGCAAGTGGATGGTAATTACGTTGATTTATTCGGGCTCGAACTAATAGCGGGGAAGGGAATAGAAGATTTAGATACAGCAACAGGATTCCTTGTCAATGAAAAGTTTGTGTTTATTGCTGGCTTTGAAAATGCAGAAGAAAGTCTTGGCAAAATTTTAGACATGTGGGGAAAAAAGCTACCGATTGTCGGTGTGGTAAAAGATTTTCATACGGTATCCCTACGCGATCCAATTGAGGCCACTGCAATGATGAACCGGATTCGAGGTTATGAATGCTTAGCGCTGAATGTAGATGGCCGGAGGATACAAGATGTTATTAAAACGTTGAAGCCTCGTTGGGAAGCTGCATATCCAGAGCATATATTTGATTATAAATTTTTGGATCAGCAGATAGCGGATTTCTATGAAGATGAAAAAAAAATGTCCGTGATGCTTAGCATCTTTAGCTTCATCGCTATTTTCATTGGATGTCTTGGATTATTTGGATTGGCCACATTTATGGCTAATCAAAAGACGAAAGAAATTGGTGTGAGAAAAGTACTCGGCGCGTCTGTTGAAAGTATTGTTATTTTATTTTCAAGGGAATATGTAAAGTTAATCTTGCTCGGATTTTTATTTGCTGCTCCGATCGCCTGGTATGTGATGAACAAATTTCTGGAGGAATTTACCTATAAGATTAAAATCGGCCCTGTAGTTTTCTTAATAGGGTTGGGTGTTACTTTAGCCATTGCCGTTCTCACAGTAGGCTATAAATCCATTCGATCCGCGACAGCAAACCCTGTTAATTCTTTGCGCTCAGAATAGGATAGGGTGACCGTACTTAATAAGGATTTTTTTCAAGCGTTACATTTGGAGGTAAAATAAATAGCGCATCATCGATCTTTTGTGCAAGCACTTCCGTTGCTGTGCTCTCCACAGAAAATTGAGCGTTGTCGATAATCATTTTCAAGGGTACAGCGTTGGTCCTTGAAACGTATTCGTATCGATTTTGAAATTTAAAATTTTGAAAGAGCTTGGAATCCATTTTTAATTTTGAATTAAAGTAGTATTTCTGAATACCGCTTCTGCACGTTAGGATCAACTCATCACATTTGTACCCCAATATTTCGATAGCATTTTTGTTGATCTTGGCGCTGAGGACCGAATCTGGGTTTAGAGCGGCATCATTCCAGAGTACGGCAGGGGAATTTGATAATTTGCTATAAATCTTATTATCCTTGTTAATATAGATTTGCCATTGAACCAATGTTCCATTGAAGGACGTTTGATAGTCACCTCCTTTCGCGTTAACTTCTTGTGACGCTCCCATCATGGCTGTGAATTGCTCGTCTGTAAAGTTTGGGATTTTGCTTTTGTAGGAATTTTGATAAGTGATTTTTCCTTCAAAGGATTGCGCAAAACAATATGTAATGGCGAAAGTAAAAAGGATAAAAATTCCAATTGATTTAGTCATCGCGATCGAGGTTAACAAGTGAAAAGTAACTTTAAAAATTGCTAAAAAAAAACCCCTCAGGAATGAGGGGTTTTTTTTCTACCGCTTAATTCAAGCCGCATTTATTTTATTTTTTTGAATCATTTACTTCTTCATATTCTACATCCGATACATTGTTACCTTCTGTTGAAGAAGCGCCAGGATTCTGAGTTCCACCTCCAGGAGTACTACCATCAGATGGAGCGCCTCCAGTAGAAGCATACATTTCCGAAGCCGCCCCTTGCCAAGCCGTATTGAGCGTATTCATAGCAGCTTCAATACCTGCCAGATCTTTATTCTTATGGGCTTCTTTCAATTTTTCAAGAGCACTGCTTATAGTACTTTTATTCCCTTCAGAAAGCTTGTCACCATACTCCTTCAACTGCTTTTCAGTTTGGAAGATAAGAGAGTCAGCCTGATTAACTTTCTCAATGGTCTCTTTGGTTTTTTTATCCGTTTCTGCATTGGCTTGAGCTTCCTGTCTCATTTTCTGAATCTCAGCATCCGTTAAACCTGAAGATGCTTCAATCCTGATCTTTTGCTCCTTGCTCGTTCCTTTATCTTTTGCAGAAACGTGGAGTATTCCATTCGCATCAATATCAAAAACCACTTCAATCTGCGGCGTGCCACGTTGCGCAGGAGGTATTCCATCCAAATGGAATCGTCCAATCGTACGGTTATCTTTCGCCATCGGGCGCTCACCTTGTAGCACGTGAATCTCAACGGAAGGTTGATTATCAGCAGCAGTGGAAAAAGTTTCCGATTTCTTTGAAGGGATCGTTGTATTCGACTCAATCAATTTCGTGAATACACCACCCAGTGTTTCAATACCCAGTGAAAGCGGAGTTACGTCAAGTAACAATACGTCTTTAACTTCACCCGTTAACACACCACCTTGGATGGCAGCTCCTATCGCTACTACTTCGTCAGGATTCACACCTTTTGAAGGTTTTTTACCAAAGAATTTTTCAACTTCATCTACAATCCGTGGCATACGCGTCGATCCACCTACAAGAATCACTTCATCGATTTGGGATACCGAAACTCCAGCATCCTCAACCGCCTTGCGGCAAGGCTCCAGGGTTCTGCGAATCAGATCGTCGACCAATTGTTCAAACTTTGCCCGGCTTAATTTTTTTACCAAATGTTTAGGTACACCATCCACGGAAGTAACATAAGGTAAGTTAACTTCAGTCTCCATAGAACTCGACAGTTCGATCTTAGCTTTTTCAGAAGCTTCTTTTAAGCGCTGAAGCGCCATTGGATCTTTGCGAAGATCAACGCGTTCTTCGTTTAAAAATTCGTCTGCCAGCCAGTTCATTATGCGCATGTCAAAGTCATCTCCACCCAAATGCACGTCACCGTTGGTAGATTTAACTTCAAACACACCGTCGCCTAATTCTAAAACAGAGATATCGAAGGTACCACCACCAAGGTCGTACACAGCGATCTTCATGTCTTTGCTTTTCTTGTCAAGGCCATACGCTAACGCAGCGGCTGTGGGCTCGTTGATAATTCGCTTAACATCCAACCCCGCGATTTGGCCAGCTTCTTTTGTAGCTTGACGTTCCGCATCGTTAAAATAGGCAGGTACTGTAATAACAGCTTCGGTCACCGTCGTTCCGAGGTAGTCTTCCGCAGTACTCTTCATTTTTTGAAGAATCATAGCTGAAATTTCCTGCGGAGTATATAACCGGTCGCCTATGCGAACCCGTACAGTATTGTTGTTTCCAGATTCGATTTGATAGGAAACCATCTTTTTTTCAGAGCTTACTTCATTAAAGTTTTTTCCCATGAAGCGCTTAATAGAGGAAACCGTATTTGTAGGGTTAGTTATTGCCTGACGTTTGGCAGGATCACCAACTTTGCGCTCGCCTTTACCGTTATCTAAAAAACCAACAATCGAAGGTGTCGTTCTGCGGCCTTCGCTATTTGCTATTACCACCGGCTCGCTACCTTCCATCACGGCAACGCACGAGTTGGTCGTTCCTAAGTCTATTCCAATAATTTTTCCCATATGTTCAGTTTTTTTCGTTCTAAAAAGTAAAAGCTCCACTTCAATGCTTATGCCAATGGAGTTTTCCCCTCAAACAATGACAGTTTGACAGAAAAGCGGACTTTTTAAAATTTTAGAGAGGTAGGAGCTAAATCGCCTGCAGAAATGGGGCTTAATGCTGTGCGACAGTCTGATAGAGTACTTCAGAATCTTTATAACGGGTGGTTTTTAAATCCTTCAAATCACCCATAGCTTTCTTTCCCTGACCTGTTTTTTCGTAGGCTTTGGCCCTGAAATACTTAGCGTCGGCATTGTTCACATCGTACTTTAAGGATTGGGTAAATTTGGAAATGGCGGAATTGTACTCTGAATTTTGATAATGAATCAGCCCTTCCCAATAGAGAATCTCAGAATATTTTTTTGTAACATTTTCGGGGGTAACGAGAGGTAAAAGTTTATTTATTTCGACGCGGGCGCTATCCCATTTCTTCTGATGTATGAATATTCTGGCAATCTCCATGCGGGGGACAAATAAATAAGGGTCTCGATTTGCATACTCTCTCCACACCTCTAAAGCACTGGCTGTGTCTTTTAGAGTAAGGTAGTTGCGGCTTACGGTTTCATATAAGTCCAAACCGCCATCAATTTTTAAGAGTTTCCGCATGTCTTCATTGGCTGACTTTTCATCCCCTACCATGACTAGGCAAGCGGACCTGGTACGAATGGCTTCATAATCTGAACTATCTGTTTTTAAGAACTTGCTTAGATCATCGATTGCTCCTTTATAGTCACCATTATTAGATTTGGCTAGTCCCCGTAGTCTATACGTGGTTGGCGACTGCGACTGAAGCCGGAACATTTGACTGAAATCCTCATTAGCACCTTTCCAATCTTTCAACTCGGATCGATAAATGCTTCTTTTCTTGTATGCATCAAAAATATCGTTGTCCAGGGCCAACGCCTTGTCGTAATATTTTAAGGCTGAAACATGATCTGCGGAATGTTCATATACCAACGCTCCGAGGAAATACACCGTGGCAGATGGCTGTACCTCCTCCGCCTTTTTGATTTCTTGAAGCGCTTCAGTTTTTCTTCCCAAGAACAATAGGCAAAAACCTTTTTTAAGAAATTCGAAGCATTTTTCGTCCAGCCCGTAACCGTTTGCTGTCAGGTAGTTGGCTGCAAATTGTAAATCAATTCGTTTGTCTAAAGTAGTTTGAGCCCCCACAAATTGTTCTTCATCTACAGCCGTTCTCCGAATCGATTTCCGTAGATCATTAAACGCATTATCGTAATCCCCCAGTTCGATATAAAGGCAACCTCTCATTAAGGCATACGAAGGATTTTCAGGATTAAACTGAATCAATTTACTCCAGTCCATCAGACTCTTACGAGGCTGACCAAGTCCGATATAGGCAAGACCTCTCCAAAAGTATGTCAGGGAGTACGTGGAATCAGCTTGAAGAGCGTGGTCAAAAAGAGCTATTGATTCATTGTTTTTTTTCTGGGCATGAAATTTTAAAATGCCCTGCATCATATAAGCCTGTGGAAACTTAGGATTTACTTCATTACACTTCTTATAATATTTGAGGCCTCTCCGTAAATCCCCTTTTAAAAGGGCGAGGCTTCCTAAATTATAGTATGCCTGAACAAGGTTGGGATCAATTTCGATAGCCATCTCGTATTCAGCCAATGCCTTATTGATGGAATTTTGCAAATGGTACACTTCACCAAGCTCGACATATGTCTCGGCCTGTTTGGAATTAATTCTTTTCGATATCAGAAGGTCTTGTTTCGCTTCTTCAAATTTGAAAAGATTTTTTTTGCACACTCCCCTATAATAATGGCTGATCCAGGATAAGGAATCGAGTTTAATAACTTCATCAAAGTTGGAGATTGCTAAAGAAGGATTCCCTTCTTTGAGGTAACTAATACCCTCATTCATAAAGACCTGGACATTTCCCTTCATGTCCCATTTAAAATCTAAGTCTAAATGATCGTTTGGATCCAGAAGGGGAAGGGAGGTTTCGTCAAAATATTTGGTGAAATCGATTTGTGCGTATAACGACAAGCCACTTAACCAAACACTTAAAATCGTTAAGAGTATTTTTTGTACCATTTACTTGGCCATTAAATAACACTCTATATCCGCTTTTTAGCGCTATTGTGACCATTCCGTAGGTATTCTATCCCACCGATGCCCTTTTAAGGTTAATCTTAGGGATTCTTCGAGCTTTTCACCATCGCTGGTGGCGATATTAGCCTCCGCATGTTTTACATTCCTCATCCCTGGAATGATGGTATGAACGTCGTCGTTGCATAGGATAAACCGCAAAGCCATTTCAGGCATGGTCATATTTGATGGGATCAAGGGTTTTAACGCATCGGCGTGTTTAACACTCGGAATTAAGTTTTCAGGAACAAAGTAGGTTGAACGCCAATCGCCTCGAGGGAAAGTCGTATCTTTTGTCAATGTGCCTGTTAGTGTGCCTTCATCTAAAGGTACGCGGGCGATAATTCCTATGTCCAGCTTACGGCAAAGGGGAAACAGATTATCTTCAGGATTCTGATCGAAGATATTATAAATGACTTGTACCGCATCAATAAAACCGGTCTTGAGTGTTTTAAGGACATTGTCAGGCTGCCAGCGGTTCACACTCACACCAAAGTGTTTTACTTTTCCTTCTTTCTTTAATTTCTCTATAGCCTTCTTCCATTCATCTTTTGTAGCCCATCCATCTTCCCACACATGAAATTGCTGCAGGTCAATGCAGTCAACATTTAAATTCTTCAGACTTTTTTCAGTGTATTCAACAATGTGTGAAGCTGGGAAACACTCCTCCAGCGTATAACTTGGCTTAGAGGGCCATTTGAAATTTTTTGCCGGGATTTTGGTGGCAACATAAAGTTTTTTGTCTGGATACTGTTTTAGGAGTTTCCCGAGGATGTTTTCGCTTTTACCCTCGGCATAGGCCCAGGCTGTATCAAAAAAATTACACCCTAATTCTACGGATCGTGAAAGTGATTTATCAATTTCCTCTGGCACGGAACCTTTCCATCCAGCAAGCCCCCACATACCGTATCCAATTTCACTGACTTCCCAATTTGTTCTTCCAAATCGTCTGTATTGCATCTTTTGTAGGATTTTATAGGGCTGAATTTAAGGCTTAAAGCTTAAAGCAAAAAGCTTAAAGCAGAAAGCAGAACAGCGCCTTTTTCTTTGTGAGCATGGTTTCTAACTGGGATAGTTCAGATGCCCAAGCTTTTTGCTTTGAGCTTTTTGCTTTAAGCTTTCAGCTTTTTAATACTTTTGCCACCGAATTATAAAGAAAATGACATTAGAGCAAGAGATAGCAAAACGAAGAACCTTTGGAATTATAAGTCACCCGGATGCCGGGAAAACCACATTAACTGAAAAGCTTTTACTTTTTGGAGGTGCCATCCAAAAGGCAGGTGCCGTTAAATCCAGTAAAATTAAGGATCATGCCCGTTCTGATTGGATGGAGATCGAAAAGCAAAGAGGTATCTCGGTAGCTACCTCCGTCATGGGCTTTAACTATAAGGATGTCAAAATCAATCTGCTGGATACTCCCGGTCACCAGGACTTTGCAGAAGATACATATCGAACCCTCACGGCAGTAGATAGTGTGATCATGGTAATTGATTGTGTCAAAGGTGTAGAAATACAGACCGAAAAATTAATGGAAGTATGCCGCATGAGAAATACTCCTGTGATTTGCTTTATCAACAAACTCGACCGTGAAGGCCGGGATCCATTTGAATTGCTGGATGAAATTGAAGAGAAGCTTAGCATTAAGGTTCGGCCTTTGAGCTGGCCGATCAGTATGGGAAAGACATTCAAAGGCGTATACAGCATGTATGAAAAGAGCTTGCACCTTTTTACAGCCAGCAAAAGCACCGTTGAGGAGGGTATCGAGATCAGTGATATTCAGAGCGCTGAGTTGGAGGAATATGTCGGAGAGAATAATGCGAAGCAATTACGTGCGGACGTTGAATTGATTGAAGGTGTTTATCCTGATTTTAAGGTAGAAGATTACTTAAGTGGGAAGGTGGCGCCGGTATTTTTCGGAAGTGCTGTAAATAATTTCGGAGTAAAAGAATTGTTGGACACGTTTATACGAATTGCTCCGCTTCCAATTCCGCGTCAAACTACGTTACGCGTTGTTGAACCTGAGGAGAGCAAGTTTACCGGATTTGTTTTTAAGATCCACGCGAACATGGATCCTAAACATCGTAACCGTATTGCCTTTATTCGCATCTGTTCAGGAAAATTTGAGCGCGGGAATAATTACTATCACGTTCGACAGGCAAAGAGTTTGCGCTTTTCGAACGCTACTGCATTTATGGCGCAAGATCGCGAGACCGTAGATGAAGCGTGGCCTGGAGATATCGTGGGTATTTTTGATACGGGTAATTTAAAAATTGGTGATACGCTAACGGAAGGCGAAAAACTTTTGTACACCGGTATTCCCAGCTTCTCTCCTGAAATTTTTAAAGAAGTGGTGAACATGGATGCCATGAAAACAAAGCAGCTGGAGAAAGGTCTTTTACAATTAATGGAAGAAGGGGTAGCTCAATTATTTACGTATGAGCTAGGCAAACGAAAAGTTGTAGGCGTAGTAGGTGCACTTCAATTTGAAGTCATTCAATTCCGACTCAAAAATGAATATAGTGCGACGGCTCAATTTGTGCCGCAAAATATTCATAAAGCCTGCTGGATCAGCAGTAAAAACCCAAAAAAATTAGCAGAGTTTATTGATTCCAAACAACGTCATATTGCCCGTGACAAAGATGACAAGTTGGTATTTATGGCAGAGTCAAGAGCGTGGCTCCAAATGGTGCAAGACAATTTCCCTGACATCAATTTTCATTTTACTTCGGAGTTTAAAGACTAAAAAAACCTGCTGAATAATTAGCAGGTTTTTCTTTTTAAGTTCACCGAATGGTTACTTCGTTAGGCTTTTTAAATAGGTAATGCTTTGTGGAACCGATACGATTATATTGCTGCTTTCATCTTCAATAAAATAGTGTTTGATACCTGCTTTTTTCGCCGCTTGGAGTATTCCTGGTATGTCTAATTCACCGGTTCCAAGAGGGACATCATGTTCAGGCGACGTGAGTCCTGTGAGATCTTTCTTAATGCCTTTTTTCATATCTTTAAGATGCATTAGCTTCCAGCGGTTACCGTACTTGTTAAGAAGTTTCACCGGATCTCCTCCACCAAACTGAATCCACATAACATCCATTTCAAACGAGACGTAATCTGGATGGGTATTGGTGATGATGTAATCCAGCAACGTACCTTTTTCATGAGGCCAAAATTCATAACCATGCGCATGATAGCAAAACGTAATTCCATTCTCTTTTAGAATTTTGCCCGCAGCATTAAAGTCTTCAACTGCTTTTTTTGCATTTTCCAAATTGAAGCTTCCGGTTTTATGAGGTATCCAGGCGACCATAACATAAGTGGAACCGTAAATTTTAGCTCGGTCGGCTATTGCCTGGGGATCCTTTACCAATTCTTCATATCCTGTTCCCATCGAAGGAATACTAAGTCCTCTCTCATCGCAAAGTTTTCGATATTCTTCTGGAGTAATGTCGCGGCCTCCTCCACCTTCAATCTCTGTAAATCCCATGTTCTTGATCGTGTCCAAAGTAGCAGCCACACCGTTGGGGAAGCTCCGTCTGAAGGTATAGGGTGCAATACCGAGTGCGGCCGTATACAATGGTTCTTTCTTTTTTTGTGCATTCGCGTACTCAGGAATTAATAAGACGGTGCACAAGACAATAGCAAGCTCGATGTATTTTTTCATTTTAATTTATTTCTGGAATAAGTTTATATGATTTCGCCCTAGAGTCTTAGTATCCGCCGAGGTAGGAATCTCTTGATTGGAGAGGGAAAATGTCGACCTTGTGTAGTCATATCGTTGACACTACACGCTGTGTATAAGGTGGTACAATCAAGCCTTCGATGTCCCCCAATAGTTTTTTAAGGTTTGTATGTGTGTTCATATATGAGAAATTTTGAAGGGTGAAAAAACTATTTTCTCTTAAAATTAAGGTATTAAATAATGGCGAGCTTTAAAAGGTAATTTTTGTGATGAAGCAGTGCACCGGATCAATGGAAAAAAAGCAACTTGTTGTAACAACGCTCATAAATAAAAACAGCCATGGATTTTCATCCTGGCTGTTTTTATTGGCTATAATTTTGCCGGTAGATTATATTCCAGGTTGAAACATTTTGACCTTACCATCACCCTCTGAGCTTACGATAAGAATGCTTCTTCCATTTGGACTTTCATTTGCTGGAACAAAAAGTACTCCTTCCGGAGCATCTCCTGTGTGTAGAACTTGTAGAAAAACGGGCGAGAACGGATTGGATATTTCAACAATGACAACTGCATCAGCCCGTTCCAGACCAATGAAGGCAATGGTATATTTTCCCATATTTCCCACAGTTACGCTTTCGGGCTCAACACCTTTATCATCACTTCGTCCATCATCATAAAGGGATGGTGATTGAGATAGCAAAAATTCCTCCAACTCTTTGCCACTATCGAATACGAGCTTGCCTGTATATCCATTCCAAATGGAAAAAGATCGAGCTCCAAATGTGTGGAGCACATCAAAATCACCATCATTATCTTTGTCTCCCAGGGTGTTAGTAATTTTAAGACGCCCAATAGCCGCATCCTTTTGCAGACTTGCTGCATCGGGAAATGCAACCGAATCAAGGTCAACATCTTTAATCCTTTCTTCTTCATTGAATATGTCCCCCTCTCCTGCCGGAGGTAAAGCATCATCACTTGTAGGGCGAATTCTGCTATCACCTTCGTTGGCTGTAATTAAGTATTGGTGATGACCCTTTCCAAAAGCAGCTATTCCATCAGGCAAATACATTCCCTTTAAAGGCCAGTTTCCGAAAGAGGCTACAAGTCCATCTTTATCGCTGGGATCTAATTCATTACCCTTCAACAAGTGATCTTTAAACCCAAGGGGTGAAATTTGTTCGATTGATTTTGCGACTACATCAATTTTGGCGATTGCATTATTTTCCTGCAACGTTACCCATGCAGTTCGTGAATCATCTGATATGGCAATGTATTCTGGTTCTGTATCGGCGGCTAGTTCAGAGGAGTTAAATACACGATACCCTTTCTGTTTTAATGAATTGATCTGCCCATTGAAAGATGTAAAATCCAGTGTTACTACCTGAAAATTCCGTTTTACATCAATAATAGATATAGAACCATTTGGGTCGTTGGTATTGTCTTCGTTCGACTCGCCCTCGTTTGCTGAAAGAATATACTTTCCATCCGGACTAAACGCTACCATATCAGGAAGTGCCCCAACAGGGACCATAACAGGTTCGTCATGCAAGTCACTCGTATTCCAAATGATTACTTTACCGGGACTGGTTTTTGGATCAGATTCAATAGCTGCTGCAAGCAAACCGTTCTTGACCGATACACTGTTTACTCCGGCGCCCGAAAATCTAAGCTCTTCCAGATAAACAGGATTTGTAGGGTCCGAAAGATCGATAACATCGATAGCTGGTTTTGTAGCATTCGTTACAAATAACTTATTTGTCTTCGGATCGAAGGCAGATATTTCTGCAGCGGTTTCGCCACCCGCTAAGGTAATTTCTCCTACTTCTTTAAAGGAAGCAGCGTTTTCTTTTGGGCCTTTGATTTTGTCGGGATCGCACGATACAAGCAAAAGCGAGGTAACAATAAATGATGACGTAAATATTTTATGCATATAAGTGTCTGTTTTTTCTGACGAAGTAAAACAGATCACCCGAGTATCCTATTACCGATGTGTTATGGTTTTATTACCGATATTAATTAGAATAAATAAATCCAGCTAGCAATTGTAATAGCTGGATTTATTTCTTTCCTACCTTTTTGTAGTCTAGAAAGGGAATTTAGGATCAAGGACTACAGCGATATACACGATCATTCCAAAAAGCGAGATTAAAAACGTGTACGAAGAAATTAAAGCGATTCTAAATTTTTTGGTAGTTTTTAATGAAGGTACTTTCATTTCAGCAGATGGATGTGGGACCACATCAACTGTATCGAAATCTTTTTCACTAAATTCTTTTTTCTTTTTATTCACACCTTGTGTAAATAAATCCGTTCTCATGAAGAGAACGACTGATGAGCTTACTTTTTTCATGAGGGTCGTTTTTAAGATCCAAACGACAAAGAATTTACAGCGTTGCTGTAAAGACGCTGAACAATAGTGAACTGGAATTTAAGTCAAGGGAAGTGCTAATAAATGCAATGCAAGCGCGTAATTAATTTGGATGAAACCAGTCTTTCTTATTTTATATACTGAAACTGACTATCGGTTTACAATTATACTTTAACCTTTCGTTTAAGAATCTGCATTGATAGCGCGCCAGTTTCTTCATCCGATAGCTTTACTTACTTTATTAAATAATTGAGTGACCTTCTGCTTCGGATCGCCAGGACCCAGGGTTTCAATGGGAATGTATCCGCGGTATCCGGAAGCTTTCACAAGCCCTATTAATTTATTGATATCCGCTTCTTTTTCCACGCCGTTGATAAAAATGTTCTCTTTGATCTGCCAGTTTACTGCGTATTTGGCAGTCTTTGCAATTTCTTCATAGGGATCATTCATTCTGTAACTTCCGGTATCTAAAACAAGACCAAACCATTCCGAATTTACTTTTTCGATAATGGATATCGCCTGCTCAGCAGTCGAGATAAAATCATTGTGATTTTGGATGGCCACGATCACACCATTCTTTTTTCCATACTCCAGGCATTCTTTAATATCGTTCACCATCCACTCCGTTATCTGCTCTCTGGTAAAGTCTTTGGGATTCTGAGTTCCGGCAAATATTCTGACAACAGGTGCGCCGAGTTTTGAAGCTGCGTCGATCCAATTCTTCACCAAGGCTACATGCTCAATTCTTTTATTTTTGTCTGGGTCTGTGAAGTCATTTCTTACCCCTGTACCAGTAATATCAAGCCCTAGTCGAAACGCCTTCCTTTTGATATGATATAAATATTCAGCGGGTGGTACATTTGGATAACCCGGAAAATAATAAGCCGTGATATCTACACCATCGAAACCAATTTCTGCACACGTTTCCAGCAATTCATCCAGGTTCATTTTTTTGTCCATCAGTGAGGCGTTGAAGGAAAAGGCATTAAGACTCATCTTCAATTTGCTTTTACCGGAATTGATGTTCCGCTCTTGAGCAAAACCCTCTTGACTATTTAATGTAAGTCCTCCTGAAGTTAGGATTGGAAGGGCAAGGAAGGACTTTAGAAAATTGCGGCGCTTGGATAGAATGCTCATGCAGGTGAAGGTAGCGCAGCAGATTGTTCCTTCAACAAATCTTTTTATAAACTTAATAGAATGGTATTGGGAAGGTAGAAAGTTGTCTCTGCACGGTGATCATAGCATCTTAAACCTCGGATGCCAAATGGGCAAAATGAAGTCAGGAATGAAGGCGGTGAGCTTAAAATTTTTGACGCAATAAATTTACTCTCCTGAGAGATGTGTTCTGTTAGGCCGCTTTGCTGCGATATTCCTCTACCTGCTGCCGTAATTTGCCCCACTCCTTAACGGCCACCATGAGATGACGTGTTGAGACTTCGTACTTTTCGCGCCAGTACCTAGCTTCAGGACTTTCTGACATCATTGGTTGGGTCAAGGACTGAAGGTTAATATTTTTTTTCATTGCGTTCATAAAAAAGGGGTTCATTTACCCCATTAACGCAACAATTGCTCCAGGGGTAGAAAAATGATTATCACAAAGTAATTTGCCCTGTATATTTCTTTCAAGCTGCTTAAATCGCCGATCAACGGATTTATTTTAAAATCTTAAGATCAATTTATTCATTTGTGTTTCTCAAAATGGGCTATTGTCGATGGAATTCGCTCCCAAATAGAAACCATCAAATGGAAATTGGTGATGTTGTATACACGTAGCTGCCTTAAAACCATTTGAATTCCATCATACTAATAGACGATGTTCGATTTTAAAAAGGATCGAAGTGAGGAGCTCATTTCATTTTAAATCGAATTTTCCCATGTTTGACTTTGATATGACTCAAAGGTTGCCGTTCACAGTTGTTTTTGAAGATAATCATCTCTTGGTGGTCAACAAAGCATCTGGTATCCTCGTTCAGGGCGATATCTCGGGGGATACGCCCCTTGTCGATCTTTGTAAAAGCTATATTAAAGACAAGTATAAAAAACCCGGAGCTGTTTTTATGGGCCTGGTGCATAGACTCGATAGGCCAGTAACGGGTCTTGTTGTGTTAACCAGGACGTCTAAAGCGTTGGAGCGTATGAATGCTTTATTTCGGAACAAAGAAACTGAAAAAATTTACTGGGCTGTTGTAAAAAACAAACCCATGACTGAACATGGCACTTTAAAGCATTGGTTACTTAAAGATGAAAAGAAGAACCGGACAACCGCTTTCAAAAAAGAAACTCCAGGTGCTCAATATGCTGAATTGAGCTATAGCGTTATAGCAACCAATGCAGGTTGCTGGTTGCTTGAAGTAAAGCCTGTCACTGGAAGGTCGCATCAGATTCGGGTTCAACTGGCCAGTATGGGATGCCCTATTAAAGGAGATCTTAAATATGGCGATTCTGAAGCAAATGAGGATGAAAGTATTTGCCTGCACGCACGGCAATTATCTTTTGTGCACCCAATAAAAAAAGAAAAAGTAATCTTTAAAGCACCTTTACCCGATATGGGTATATGGAAATATTTTTTGAAATTGAATCTTGGATAAATATACGGGTGTGTCATGGATTGAGAAACTTAAACAACGTTGGAACTTGAGGAGCCCGTTCCAAGTAATTGTTATTTTAATTGTTTTTGCTTGTACGGGATTTTCAGTCTTATTTATCAAAAAGCCATTGATGGAGTTTCTTGCCGTAAAGCAAGGTGATACCGTGGCTGTATCGATTTTTTACTATATTTTGATTTTGCCATTGTATAATCTTTTATTATTGGGGTATGGATTCTTATTCGGGCAATTCCGTTTCTTTTGGGCGTTTGAGAAAAGGCTTTTTGAAAGATTATCAACTTGGTTTAAAAAGACTAAAAAGTGACTTTATGAAATTCCACCAGATGCTCTTCGGTGCAGCAATATTATTCACAGCATGTTCATCGCCAAAATATGTCTACCACTTCGATCACTATGACTATAGTAGCGGAAAAAAAGCGACAGAGGAGTTAGTAGTGGTCGAAAAAGAAGACCCTCTATTGATTGATTCGGACGCGCTTATAGCTAGTTCCGACAATAAAGTTGTAACGATTGAAGATGAAAAGGTGAAAGCGTCCCGGACTACGGTCGACGTACTCACTAAAAAATATTCATCGATGTCAAAGGCTGATCGTAAAGAGTTTAGAGGCCAGTTAAAAAAGGAGATAAAAAACTACGTTAAGCTCAATGAGATTCGTAAGAAAGACAACGGAGCATCCATAAAAGCTACCAAGGCTTTTGACACTACAGTGGGGTTAGCGCTTGTTTTTGGTGTGGCAGGGATTGTGCTAACTGTACTGGCAAGCACGAGCAATATACTATGGGTATTAGGGGCGATCTCGATTGTTATCGGAGCAGTACTCTTTATAAAATGGGTATCAGATGGAAATGGATAAACGGACTCTGCTAATCTTTGGAGTAGAATTCGCTTCCACTAGGCGGCAATTCCAGATGCCAGCACGACTACTCTATTCTTTAAAATTTCAACCACTCCACCGCTAATAATTACACTTTGGGAACCCTCCTTACCTTTGTATTCAACTTTTCCTTTGTTGAGTAAGCTGATGAGGGGAGCGTGATTATCCATTACCTGGAACGATCCATTTGCACCAGGAAAAGTGACGATCGTTACATCGCCTTCGAAAATTTTCTTTTCAGGAGTCAATATCTCTAAATGCATTCGTGAAGATTGTAAGATTGTAAAATTCAAAGATTGTAAGATTGTAAGATTAAACCTTGGAATTTTTCAATCTTACAATTTTCAATTGTCTCGCTATCCCCGGGCTTCCGCTAAAATTTTCTCTCCCTTTTCTATGGCTTGTTCAATACCGCCTACAAGGTTAAAGGCCATTTCAGGAAGGTGATCATATTCACCATCCATGATGGCATTGAATCCTTTGATCGTATCCTTAATATCAACTAGTACACCTTTAAGGCCAGTGAAGGCTTCGGCTACGTGGAAAGGTTGAGATAAAAACCGCTGTACACGCCTCGCACGTCCCACAATTAATTTGTCTTCTTCTGATAGCTCATCCAGTCCCAGGATCGCGATAATATCCTGTAATTCTTTGTAGCGCTGTAAAATATTTTTAACGCGTTGGGCACAATTATAATGTTCGGCACCAACAATTTCGGGCCGTAATATCCGGGAAGTAGAATCCAAAGGATCTACTGCGGGATAAATACCTAACTCAGAAATTTTCCGAGATAATACCGTCGTGGCATCCAAGTGAGCGAAAGTAGTTGCAGGGGCCGGATCTGTTAAATCGTCAGCTGGAACATACACTGCTTGTACAGACGTAATGGATCCGTTTTTAGTAGAGGTTATTCGTTCTTGCATGGCACCCATTTCAGTAGCAAGCGTAGGTTGATAACCTACAGCCGAAGGCATACGTCCCAAAAGAGCTGATACCTCTGAGCCTGCTTGTGTAAAACGGAAAATATTATCAACAAAGAAAAGAATATCTCGCCCTTTTCCCTGCCCATCTCCGTCGCGAAAGTATTCTGCGACCGTCAGGCCTGAAAGTGCTACTCGTGCGCGCGCTCCTGGAGGTTCATTCATTTGTCCAAATACAAAAGTTGCCTTAGACTCTTTTAATTTTTCAGGATCCACTTTGGAAAGATCCCATCCACCAGAGTGTAAGGATTTCATGAATTCTTCTCCATAATTAACAATGCCGGCTTCAATCATTTCGCGAAGCAAGTCATTTCCTTCACGGGTTCTTTCTCCAACACCCGCAAATACGGAGAGACCAGAGTATGCCTTTGCAATGTTATTGATGAGTTCCTGGATCAAGACTGTTTTGCCAACGCCAGCGCCTCCAAATAATCCAATTTTACCACCCTTTGAATAAGGTTCTATCAAATCAATAACCTTTATACCTGTAAATAGAACTTCAGTGGAGGTTGACAAATCTTCAAAAGGAGGAGCTTGCCTGTGAATAGGCAAAAACGATTTGCCTTGGGGCTGCGGTATCCCATCAATAGCTTCTCCGACAACATTAAACAAACGTCCTTTAATGTTCTCGCCAATCGGCATCTGAATTGGAGATCCAGTGTCGGTGACTTTCATTCCCCGAACCAGGCCATCTGTACCTTCCATGGAGATCGTACGAACTCGATCCTCACCGAGATGCTGTTGACACTCTAAAACTACCTTCGTACCATCGCCTTTTGTAACTTCAAGAGAATCAAGAATGTTTGGAAGTGTGGAGTCCTCGCTGTCGAAAGCAACATCGACTACGGGTCCAATTACTTGAGTGATCTTACCAATATTTGCCATTTTAGCCTGTTTTTGAAAATTAACGTCTGAAAATTCGAGCGCAAAAGTATGGTTTTCTCCATTAAGCCCAAAGCCCAAAATCAAAAGTCGGAAGGAAAATTTATCGCTTTACGCTGAACACGGAATTATGAGCTCGGCCCTTAATTTTGAGCCATGACGATTAAAGGGCGTTCAAAACTATTCTAAACGTAGTACCCAGCGTTTCCTCCGAGGATTTGACGAAAATTTTGCCGTTGTGGTATGCTTCAATAATTCTTTTGGCTAGCGTTAACCCCAGGCCCCAACCTCGTTTTTTGGTAGTAAATCCTGGCCGAAAAACATGTTCCACTTTAGATCGGGGAATCCCTTTTCCGGTATCCGACACATCTATAAACACCTTTCCCTCATTGCCGCGAAGAATTTTAATGGCAATGGTGCCGGAATTGCCCATAGCATCAATTGCATTTTTACATAAATTTTCAATCACCCATTCAAATAACGGCGCATGGACATTGGCAAAGATGTTTTCGGATAGGGTGAATACTTCCATCCGGACTTTGGAAGACACACGTGGCCTAAGGTAGGTAACTACATTGTTGATAAGAACAACCACATTCTCCTTTTTTAAAGTAGGGACTGATCCAATGCTTGAGAAGCGTTCCGTAACTATTTTCAATTTCTGGATGTCTTTTTCCAATTCTTCCACCATACCCTTATGTTTTACATCCGGATCTTCGCGAATTACTTCGACCCATGCCATAAGAGAAGAAAGAGGAGTTCCCAACTGATGGGCAGTTTCCTTAGCCAGTCCAACCCAAACCTGGTTTTGTTCTGCAGCTTTAGAATAATTAAAAGCCAGGTAAGCGATGAATCCAAAAATGGCTATGACAGAAAGTTGGATGTATGGATAGGCAATGAGTTGTTTTAATAAAAATGAATTTTTGTAGTAGATATACTGAGTACCAAACACTTCACCTGTCTGGGGATCGCGCAGGGTTACCTCGATGGGTTCGTAAGTTTCCCGCATCATCTTCATTTCGGCTTTAAGAAAAGTATTTTTTCTTTTTTCAGACCAGCCTTTATCTAGATCAAGGTTTCTAAACGATAATACTTTGTTACTGTCACTCGCAAGAATAATTGGAATTGAATTGTTCTGAAAGAGAATTTCTTGCGCGATGAAGTTTACATCGCCATAGGTATCCTCATCGTTTGCTGTGTATTCAGTAGCTTTCGCGTAAAGTTGCACTTGTTGACGTTCACGCTCTTTCAACTGATCGACCAAGATGTTAGTGTAATAAATTGAACCAATGCTGATACAGATAGATACAGCTAAAACAACCCATTTAAGAGTTGAATTATTTTGATAGAAATCAAGGGACGGTATAACCTTCTTGCTCATTCGGATTTGAAATATAGGTAAAATCACGAAGAGCTAAATGGGAGCTTTCCGTTAACCCGGGGACTTTAATGTAGAAGATTAACAAACGAACAGCGAAGACTGAAGGCCAAATTTTCCAACGAATTTGTACTGCATTCACTCTCAGATTTCCCCGATCCGTAAGAACCATTCAACTGATATTCGGGCAAAAACGGATTAGCCCTTCATCATAAACCATTTGGCCATAACCTTGTAATTGATTTTTGTTCCGTGCATTAAAATTCCAACCCGATAAATTCTTGCAGCGATCCAGGTGGTAAAAACGAACCCTGCAATCAAGGATACCATTGATAAAGCAAGCTGCCAATCGGGTACGCCAAATCCAATCCTTCCCATCATGGCGATCGGTGATGTAAACGGGATGATCGAGAGCCACACGCTAATGGGTCCGTGGGGATCTTCCAGAATAAAAGTGAACAAGCCAAAATAAGAAATCAACATGGGTATGGTGATAGGGAACATAAATTGCTGAGCTTCTGCAGGGCTGTCTACTGCCGAACCCACCGCCGCAAACAAGGCTCCATATAATAGATATCCGCCAAGGAAATAAAACAAGAAATTGAAAATCACGTATCCAAATGGAATTTGCGACAGCATTTCCAGTATTTCCATCGATGCCGGATTTTGCATTTGGGCCTCGGGATACTGCTTACTCATTTCATTCATCATTTGTTGTTGTGGCATTTCTAAACCAAAGTATCCTAAAACGACCGAGGATAAGGTAGTAATCAAGACAATCCAAATAAGGAACTGAAGTAGCCCAACCGATGCAAGGCCTATGATCTTGCCCATCATCAACTGAAAAGGCCTAACGGAAGAAATAATGATCTCTACTACCTTGCTGGTCTTTTCTTCAATAATTCCTTGCATGATTTGTGCGCCGTATATGAAAATAAAAAGGTACATCATAATGCCGCAAGCCATTCCAACGGCAAAGAGAACTTTTGTATCAGACGTCTGTTCCTGTCCTCCTTCCGAAACGTTAACCGTTTGAATTGAAATGTCAGTCTTGATGCTGTCCAATATTTTTTGATTAATGTTAAACTTGATCATCTTCAATTCTTTTATCCGGTTCTCCAATAAGTTTTCCAAATCATCAATTTCATTGGGACTCGGATTGTTTTTGGTGTACAGCGTAATTCCGTTTGGATTGGATATTTCAAATTGCGGAATGTAAAGGAGTCCGTAACTATTGTCGTTTTGAAAAGCTTTCTTCGCCTCAGTAATGGAACCCTCAAATTTCTTAAAAAGAAATCTTGATGTATCCGGCGTAAACAAACCACTTTCATCCAGGTAATGAACAACATCCTTCGACGCGTTCTTCTTTTGCTCGATAGCAGCATAAACAAGCACGGCCATGATTGCGGGAAAAATAAGAGGCAGAAGAATAGTCGCAATTAAAAAAGATTTTTTTTGTACGCGGTTCAAAAACTCGCGTTGCGTGATTAACCAGATTTTATTCATGGTCATTTCCTCCTTTCACTAAGTTTATGAATATTTCACTCATGCTAGGAATTTTTTCGATGAAACTGTGAACCTCCGTCCGGTTTGTAAGCTCTTGAATTAACTGGTTGGAGCTTCCGCTCATTTTCATTTTTACCACAGATTTAAAATAAGTATTCTCTATGTTTTTCTGCGAAAGCAACTCGTATTTTTCAGATTCAAGGGTGAACGCGCCCTCATGTTCCACGGTATAGGTATTCGTCCGATACTTCTCCTTTACTTGCTTTTTTGATCCTTCTAAAATTTTTTTCGACTTATTAATCAAAGCAAT
>CAZAHL010000070.1:0-23954 GCA_964484845.1 uncultured Chryseolinea sp.
GAACACCACACGTGCGCGATTATCCACGAACGTCACGCCATACGTTCGGCCCTCGGCATTGGTTCGAAAAAGAACATGAATACCACCCTTCTCCAATGCCTTCTTGAATTGTTCCTTTGTGGTGACGGAAGGCGCTTGCAGTACTTTGTCCACCGTCTTTCTAATTTGTTCCTTCAGTGGTGTCCGCAGTACTTCATTCAACTTGAATTGTTTCTCCAGGAATGCAAGTGTTGGCTTGCCACTAATTGCGCTGGCCTTTACCGGTATCCCGACTCGTTTTCCTTTCTCATCGGTTAGACTGTAGAGCAATCCTTTTTTGCTGAACATTTTGGATTTCTCCGTCCCCCGGTCAGCGGTGACATTGTATTTCCTTAGTACGGCATTCAACTCAGGAAGCGAAGTGTACTTGTATGTTCGCGTCACCATACGAACGATGTTGGTAATGCTTTTTCTGGTCTCCGACTTTCCGTAGATGGCTTTAGCAACATCTACCGGTTGAATTACTTCCTTCTGATTCTTCGTTTTGCTTTGCGCTTGTACCAATCCGAACTCAATCTCAATTTCTTTCCGCGCTTTCTCGGATTGATTCTTTGCGAGGTAGTGTATAGGAATCCGCATTCCGTTTTGCTGAATGAGTGTAGTGACGATGTGAACATGAGGATGTGCGGCATCAGTATGTTCATAAACTAAGTATGGCTGATCACCGAAACCAATCTTATCCATGTACTGCGTTGCAATCATATTCAGTTTATTCTTGTCAAGTTTTTCAGTCGTATCGAAATTCAAGGAAATGTGAAGGGTGTTAGTTTTCGTGCGCCTATTGAGATCATTGAGTTCTGTGAACCACATTAGTTTTTCACAGAAGTTCAACTCGCCAGCGTCCTTCTTAAAAAGGTTAGCCTGAATGCATGTGGCTTTACCTTCCGTCACCTTATGCTCGTTGTAGTTGAGTGCCCCTTGTATGTCTTTCCCGCTGATCACTTTCGCTACCATTATTTTATAAGTCCATCCAATACCGTTAACAGCTTGTTTATTTTGTCTGATACCTTTTTGTACTCATCGAGTATATTCAGTGCTTCAAATATTTTTTGATTCGGAATAGTGGTTCCATTGAAGTAGCGCGTTACCTGGTTGATGTTGGTGCCAATAGCCTTTAGCTCCTTCCTGATCCCTGTCAGTTCGACAGTCACGGCATCCGTTGTCGCATCTTTGTGATACCAGTTGATCTTCTCCTGTAATAGGATCTGCCGCGCAAATTCTCCGATGGTCTGGCAGTTACTATTCTTGCGCAACCCTTCAAGCTTGTTGTAAAACTGTTCTGTTACCCGTACACCAATGAGGTGATCGAGTGGCTCTGACTTGCTGTATTTTCGCTGGCCCATACTTATTGATTTTGGCAAACCACAGAAGCCGAGTTCCGAGGCTTCATTCCCCGAAGAGCCAACAGGCGATGAGGCAAGATGCCAAATGTGTTAACATTTGTACATCTTGCTCCCCGCAGAAAACCGCGGGGTGTAACAGTGAGCATTTCAAATTCCGATAAGCATATCCTTTCTTCTTTCATGATCTTCGTAGTTGATTTTTTGTAAGAGAAGATTCTGTATTGCGTTTCCTTTCCTGAAGGATTCTCTCGATGTCTTCATAATCGTAGAAGATGACGCCTCCGATTTTGGAGAAGGGCATTGTGCCGTTAATGCGCAGGTTCTGTAATGTTCCAGGCGAGAGGTTTAAAAGCTTCCTGACCTGAGGAGATTTGAGCCAGCGTTGTGCTGGACCTACCTGCCTTTGTGACAGCAACTTTTCAATGGCTTCGAGTAGTTCTACTTTGAAAGCCTGTAAGTCCTCCGGGGTGATAATATTGGTTGCCATAATTTGATCCGCTTTGGAAATCTATGGTTCAAATCACGGTTGTAACCCGTTGTTAAAACAGTCACAACTGTCCTAGGACACCAGGTAACTATCTCAAAATCAGAGAGAAATATTTTAAAGATTTTCTAAAAACAGGGATGATTACTTTTGCATTGGCGGAAATTCCTGTCGGTTTTTCACTTTAAGCAATCCAAAAATCCTCAACTTATGACACAGGAAATCACTCACTCCATCCTTCAAAAAGCCATCAAAAATCTTGACGTAAGCAAGGAGTTTAAGACGATGGCGAAAGCCAACGGATTCAAAACACTCCAGAATATTTTAGACATACCTTTGCATGAACTTCCTTATAAACCACAGTCAGGGTATCGGATGTTGAGAGAGTTTTTAGATTTATTGAGCGAGCATAGTCTTAATAGGCTTGTGGACGACTAATTGCCTGACTATAATCGCCTATAAAATATTTAGTGGGAGCTATCCTCTGAATGTTGAGTATCTATATGCCGAAGGGCTTCGGAAATTTTTGTAAAGTTAAATACATAGTCCTCAACTTCAGACTTTGCTGCATACAGTATGCACAAAGGGAGAACATTAAAATAGTTGCTTTCAATTTTAGTTAGAATTTCACTCCATTTAACCAGGTCATTCAGCTCATTCCAGATAATTGGCGCAATAGCGAACTGAAACTCGTCACCCGTTATTAATATTACAGTGCCATTGTCAGTTTCTTTGATTCCGTACGTTTTAGTTTCCAGTTTTTGATTGTACTTCCCCTCGAAAAAAGCTCTCACATCATCATCGCATTTTGGTACTGAGGTATCGAAACTATTGATACTCACAATGTCAAAAAGCACCTTTGTTCCGTTTACAATGTCTGTTATTTGTATATCCGCAGTTTTTCCGTTGGGTAGTTTGACTTCAATTCCTTCAAGCCGGAATTTATCGGATGCACTGAGTATCCTGTCAATTATTAATAACTCACCCAGATAATTTAGGTATGCTGGATTATTCTTAAGGTCAACATCGGTATCAAAAGAGACGAGTATATTAGTGATGATCGACTTCAATTTTGAGTGAAGCCTGTTATCAATTCTTAATTGAACATTTTTGCAAGTATGATTAAGAAACGCCAAAAATGCAGCAGACTTCCTATCACCAGCCTCTGCACTGACTATCCATTCAAAAATGGAGTGAACATCCATTTTTGAATCCCCTTCTTTAGCAAGTTTTATTTTCAAATTTTCATACCTCACTTTAAATGCTTCTAATCTTTTTACAAGCGATCCCTTCTGAGGTATACACTCAAGCAAGTCTGGAAGGTATTTCTGAACAAGGTCCATCATAATGGTAATTCGATATCAAAACTCTACCTGCTTCAAATACTGCTCGAACATTATAATCTTTTTCGCATCAGCATTATTAAACAGGAAAGGAGCAACATCATCGGCCATTGCTTTCATATCGAGTTTACTGCATGTGTCGAGTAGTCGATCCTTCAGTGCTTTTGCATCATCGATTTTCAATTTAAGGTTCAGGTAGCCGTAGTCAGGCTTTGCACCTTTTGAAAGCAGGAAGACCACATCAAAAAAGTCACGCCCCTTTGATCTCTTCCGATTGATGATGGCATAGCACTTCTGGGCAAGCAGAATGTTCAGCGGTGTTACCGGTATTTCGGTAAACACGTCAAACTTGTTTAGTATGTGCTTGTCAGGAATAAATGCATAGTGCTGCGGTTCTGTATCAAGCTGAATCAGAATTTTTTCAGAGATATGTCCGGTTAACCCTTCGTTGAAAAGAAGTTTGGGAAATTTGATGTAACAGTGAAACGCACCCTTGTAAACCGTTTTGATTTCAACTTCGTATCCATCGCGTTCAAGGTTTGTCTTTATGTTTTCCGAGATTATATCAAAGTGACCTTCCGTCAAACCACTGTTATCAAAATCGAGGTCTTCTGAAAAGCGCTGGTTGCCATGAACAATTCGTAACGCGGTGCCTCCGAGGAAGCAAAGCTTATGTCCATGGTCGGGTATATCGTAGATGATCTGGAGTATTTTGTATTGCAGGTACTCGCGCAAGATGAATTCGCGATGCACCCGCAAAGGCTCCGGATAAAATGGAAGAATCTCATTGAGGTTAAGCATGCTTCAGTAATTGTTCAGTTAATATCTTCACTCTTTTCTCCAGTGCCCTATTCTTAAACATCGCCAGGTAGTCTTGCAGTTTTTGTTTTTCGAGAAGGGATCTTAATTCTGTTACATTAAGCCTCAGACTCTCCAGGTCTTCCAATGAATTGATGGAAGCGTTGAGGTACAGATAGTCCAAGATCAGCTTCTCCGGTTCAGCCAGTTTGTACATGGTGTTTTCAAAACTGACTAGTCGATAGCCAAACATCAGCGAAGGCTTTACATGCTTATAGGAAAACGTACCGATGCCGGTGTTGAAGTCCTGTGTCTTCAGGGATGTTATGGCGGTAATGGTGTAAACGCCTTCCGGTATCAGCCGGTAATGAGACATGGCCCATTGCAGGGAAATATATGAAGGTGAATAAATGCGGTTCGAGATAATCAGTAGTTCTTCCTGTCTTAATGTTTTTGAGAAAACGTACCACCGGTTAACGATCTTTCGGATGTAGCCCTTTTGCTGCCATTCGACCAGGCGTCGGGGGTCAAAGCCGGAATCCCACTTACGAATATCCTGCGTGGAAAAGGCCAGAAAAGGTTCAAAATGGCTTTTGAAGTCCAGAAACAGCATTAATATTTCTATTTATTGTTAAAAATAACAATTTTTAGAAATATAATATATAAACGAAGGAGATTTAAACCAGAAAGTAGGGTGTTGCTGCCGGGAACTGTTATCAAGTAAAGAGCCAGCAACCTATGATCAGAAAGTCTCCTGCGGAGCTGATAGCAGCCCTGCTCATCGTACTCTTTATATATACCGCTTTAAGCAAGATCCTGGATACGGACGTCTTCCGCAAACAGATGCTGAATCAGCCACTGCCAGACACACTGAAGCAGAATCTCGTGTGGTTAGTTCCTGTATCCGAAATAACCACTTCCATTTTCCTGATCATTAATCCTGTCAGGCTTTATGGATTTGTACTAGCATTCCTGCTGATGCTTGCCTTCACCCTTTACGTGGGCCTGATACTGGCAAATACATTCGCCTACATTCCCTGTTCGTGTGGTGGCATACTTAATACACTGTCGTGGGAAGCCCACCTCATCTTCAATATTGTCTTTACTCTTTTTGCACTTGCCGGAATTATCATCGAGCGAAAGCGAAGACTGATGACAACCTAAAAAATATTTGCGCAGATGCCGGGCTGATCACCGGGCGCAGGGGAACGCTGAAAACCTGAAATAGAGTAGGCACTTTGAAAACTCGATAGACGGTTTGATGCTTTTTGAGTTGTTAAAAAAGTATCTAATGTTATGAAAAAAGTTTTTGGAAAATTTCTGCCAGTTGTAGCCTTTCTCTTCGCCATTGGTGCTGCGTTTGTTACACATGCTTTTGATGCTCCGCTCGTTGGAACATTGAAGGCCAAGATCGATGGCGCCTGGCAGCCCATTAGCGAAACGCAGTCGTACACCTGCGTCAGCAGCTCTGACGAATGCGTGGCAAGGTTCAACCAGCAAAACCAGATGATACCTGGTACGTTGGTTCCGGGAACGTATGACGCGGACTAAGCCACCATACAGTTTCGTAAAAAGAGAGCATGGACGATTTAGTTCATCCATGCTATTACTTAAGAAGCAAATTCCTTTCTGAAAACGGATTCTATTTTCTCCAGCAAAATGGGCTTCGAGAAAAAGTAATCAATACCGAGTGACTGCGCCTGTTCAATTTCAGCAGGATCACACGTTGATGAAAACATGATGGTTACCAGCTTGCTGTCTTTAAGGCATTCCATATCTTTCACCTCGCTGAAGAACTGGAACCCGTTCATGATCGGCATGTGCAGATCAAGCAAAACCACCGCAGGAAGATTCATCGCACCTTCACATCCCTGGTGAAGGATCTCCAATGCCTCCTTGCCATTGTATGCACTGTAAACATTACTCACACACGCATACTCAGAGAGTATTCGTTTACTGATCAAGTGGACAAGGTCATCGTCATCCACCACCATTACGTTTCGTTTGAGGGTCATTGGCAAAACATCAACGTGGGTTCTGTTCAATTCCACTCGTCTGGATTTCCTGATCGGGAATCGGGAACGCGTAGCGTACATCATTGGGAGGTAAACTGTGTTCTGTTCCGTTCAGAGTACGATGTAACGTGACTGCAAAACGTTTATCCTCATTCAATCTCTTCAGATCGCTCCATCGCGTGGCGCGGAAGAGAAGTTCTTTTCTTCTCTCTTCCAGGATACGTGCCAGCAGAATATCCGGATCAGTTTCGTTTACTGGAACAAATGATCCTGCCTTCCACCGTTTTTCGAGTAGTACATTCAGATCTTCCAGCGCTCCGACAATATTTCCAAGCCTTGCTCTGCACTCCGCCCGAATCAAGTAAACTTCATCATTTGCAATACCACCGAACAGCGTAGATGTTCCAGTGTAGTTTGCCTTGAAGGTATATCGGTTCGGACTTCTTAGTCTGAAGAAAACCTGCTTACGCAAATCATCATTTTCGTATGACGCATACAGTAGCGTATCCACATACGTTGTCGAGAACACCGTATAGCCATAGGTGATCATTTGTCCATGAAATAAAATCTCATCGTTCATTCTTGCCACAGGCCGCGTTGCTGCCGCATTCAGTGTATTGTAATCTAATAAATAATTGTTCTCGCTCAGTGACGCACTCGCCCAACTCTCGGCATTTTCGTATTCTCCCATAATCAAATAAACCCTGGCCAGTAATGCCTTTGCGGCCGCAGTAGTTGGTCTTGTTTTGTACGTTGAGTTCACCGGAAGCAATGGTAATACTTCCGTGAGGTCATTGATAATTTGGCTTAATGTCTCCAGCCGTGAAGCACGGTTCACCTCTGCATTTACATCTGCCATTAATCGGACAGGAATTCCTAGATCAGAACTTTCACCGACAGGCATTGAAAAAAGTTCAAGTAGCTGATGGAAAGCATGTGCGCGAAAAAACAACGCACTGCCTTTTATACTTTTCCATTGCGCTTCATTGGCAGACGTAGGCTCTATCTTCTCAAGTTCTTCCAATACAACATTTGCATAAAACACTTGCTGATACGGAATATTCCAGTCAGCGCATGCTTCACCTTCATAGATGTTATCCTTCCAGATATAACTGTTTCGTTCTGTTGCCGTGAATAATCCCCGCCAGGCATTGTCCGTAGTAAAGGCATCATCTGAAGCGACCATGCCGATAGCAGGAACAATGTTCATGACACGGTCTGCATTATCAAGTAGTGCTTGTAAATCATTCAGTGTAGTGGGCACAACCAAGGATTTATCCGGTTTCTTCTCCAGGAAATCTTCACTGCATCCCGCCACGATCAGGCAGGACAAAATCAATATGGTATAGATATGTCTTTTCATGGCGTTGATCGGACTATAGTTTTTGCCTGAATCGGTAATAATCCAGTTATCATTATAGCCGTCTCCATTGGGCGTAATCAGGTTCGGAATAAACGTATCGAAACTTCCCCGTCAGGACCCGATAGACCGTCACCGTGGCAGAGGTTATCTGGTTTGTATTTAGGTCTTGCACCGACACGTTCACGTCAGCGGTCTGACTCAATGCAAGACTTACGTTAGCAACTCCATTAGCAGTAGGCCATGCGATGGTTGGAGTTACAATGGACCAGGTGTAGGAGTAACTACCGGAACCTCCGCTTACGACCGCTGTGAGTGATCGCGAACATGAGTTCGCAGCAGTACCTGTTTGATTGATCGTAACACTTAGCGCATGACTTTGAATGATCGAAATAAATTGCAGTGTCAGCAAGAGTAGAGATGTTTTCATAGGAACAGGGGTTATTTTTTTCGGAACAATGAAAATTGAATTCCGGTCTTTATTCTATAAAGCGATGAGTTCGGCTGCATAGCCGCTTTATTAACAGCACCTATAAAGTACAAGTATCCGGGTTCAATAAAGATTCCGCAGCTATTGCCAATCGAATAATGTGCAATAAAGCCGATGGTGCCGCTGTATATGGTAGAGCGGTTTGCATTGACGAAATAGCTGGTAGACGGATCACCATTATTGATATAGGTCGTGCGCTCACCTTTTTCAACCAGGTAAGATGGATAGAAACCGGCGGCAATGCATAGCGAGTATTTTCTTTTGGTGAGTATTCCGTAACCAATTGTCAGGGGTACTTCCAGATACCGAATTTCTACCTTGGTCTTATCGGGAATTGGAAAAAGGATCATCCGGGTCGAGTACACGGTAATTGTAGGTCAAGGCAAAATCCTTTGTCGCATACCCAATTCCAAGTGAAACATAAAGCTTTGAGGAGACAATAACATATCCACCCATGCTGAGACTATGATTCCAGCCCACTTCGTATTGCTGAAAGGCGATGTCCCGATCTATGAAATGAAAACGGTTATAATCCACAGCATAACTGAAAAATACTCCCGCTCCATAAAACCCAACCCGTGATCTTTTTTTAGCAGTTGAGAATAGCGAAGGAACAGGAGGGAGTTCAACCTGCATGAATTTGTTGGTGGCTTGATGTGTCGTGTCTTTCGCATCTTGTGAATTTGTTTGATGTGAAGATTGTAAAGAATCCTGTGGCGAGTCCACGGGCTGTGCATTCAAATGCTCACTAACGGCAACTTTCGATAGGCTGTCTATTGGCGAATGGATAGGTGAATTTATAGTTGTTGTAATAGGTACCTTAGTGGTATCGGCAATACGTTCGATTCTTTGCTGATTCAGTGGCCGCGCATATTTAAATACGATGGCTGTGTCAATGATTTGATAAATGAGTCCTGCTTTTGAGCAGATCATTTGCAATATTTCATAAATGGTTTTGTCTTTTGCTGAAAGACTAATTGTAAGATGTGATGGTATGTTATCAATACCGAAAGAGATTATCACTCCGTGATTGGTTTCTAATATCTCGAAGAGTTTATCCAGACGAATGTTTTTCACCTCAAGAGAAACACGTTTTGTGAGATCCACTTGTGCATACAACGTCAATGTTCCGGAAAGCGAGAGTGTCAGTAAAAGTATCCTCATAGATAAATCGTTTTCATGGCACACAACCAGGGCCGGAAACCTTGTAGTAGTTTCCCAGCTGTGAAGTAAATTCTATATCGAGACTGAACGCAAGTGTTTTCAATACGTCTTCCAGCCGTGCGTTGTCGAATTTCCCAGTAAAGCGACAGCCCAATATTCTTGTCTCGTTGACCCGGAAACTTATCTGATACAACTCTTCTACAAGCCTGAGCACTTTTTCCAGCTCGGTATTCTTAAATTCTAATTTTCGTGTGTACCACGAATTGAAGTTGGGGTCATCATTTACAGACTTCGTTAAAGTACCTGAATGGTTTGTCAAACTTTTCTCACCACTTGCTAGCGTTGTTTCCTGATTATGGGAACGGACCGTGACTTTGCCTGAAATAACAGTTACCTGAATCGTTGAATCTGAATAAGACTTCACAACGAAAGAAGTGCCCACGACTGTCACTGACACTCCACCTGCCGATACAGAGAATGGCCTTGTTTCTTCTCTCACATCAAACATGGCTTCACCATGCAGGACTGCCTCTCTCGAGTCCTTATCATTATTAAATGTAATGGACGAATTTCGGTTCACCAGAACCCTGGTACTATCCCGTAAGACAAGCAAGTTATTTCCACTATTTGAAAAGCTGACCGAATTCACCGGGGCCTTTTTAAAGTAATGCGTTGTTGCAAAAACACCTGCGGCCGCGAGGCTGGCGATAATGGCAAAATTTCGGATCCGGCTAGTTCGTTGGTATTTTTTTATGAGCTTATCCTTGTTGACTGAATCCTGAACAGCGCTTTCAAGCTTTTTCATTTCTTCCTGAAAAGTGTCGTCGGTAATCTCTTCTTCTTCTTCTTCATCGGCATTTTCCCAAATTTGTTTGATTTCATCAAAACTCTCTTGGTTCTTCGGGTACACGGCAAGCCATGCTTCGAGCAGTTTCTTGTCTTCCGGTGAAATTTCCCCGGTCAGGTATTTATGGATAAGAATATTGTAATCCATTTTGGGCATAAGTGCTTATTTACCTCTATCACACATAGTCATGGTGATACCCTACCGTCAGGGTGAATTTTTTTAAAATTTATTCGATCAACGCGATCACCAGTACTTTAATGTAGATACCTAAATACTGCCGCAGGAGACTCAGTGCCTTGCTCATATTTTTCTCTACCGCTTTTTCAGTAACGTGGAAGTGATCCGCTATCTCTTTATAAGTCATGCCTTGCCTGCGGCTCATCAAAAACGTTTTTCTTGCATGCATCGGCAGTCGTGCTAATGCATGTTTAATCTGGTCTTCCAGTTCACGAGCTTCTAATTCTGTATCTGCCGGAGGAGCTATTCGTCCGTGTCCGGAACGATTTACGATTTCTCCCATAAGCCGGTGGCGTGTCCTGTTATCGCGGTCGTAGTTGATCGCCTTATTGTGTGCAGCCCGGAAGAGATACTTCCGGAGTGGAGGCACTAAGTTTAAGGAGTGTCGCTTAATCCAAATCGCTGTGAATAACTCTTGAACAATATCTTTGGCTGCATCGTGATCAGGAATGAAGTCCTTGATGTAGGCGTAGACAGCTTTGTAATGATACTTGTAGAGTAGGGAGCACGCAGCGGTATCGTCTGCTGCGAGCAGGTTTAGTATTAGGTCATCGGTATTGTTAAGGTCATCAATCATTCATTTCGCCAACAGTTTGATGAATTGATATACGTATGCAAGAACGGCTTCTGAAAATACGGATTTAACAGACCCTTAAAAACTGATAAATGTCAGTAGCCGGTCAGGTGACTTTGCCAAACCTTTTTAAAGCCCGGACAAACGATTGCTACAGGCTGAATTTTATTGTGCTAAGTCATCCATGTGACACGCAGAACAAGCATTACCCTACCATCGAATGTTGAAAATATTAGTCTGTGGGGTGAGGCTGGCAACCTGGATCAGACGATTCTGAATATAATCTGGCCAATTGCTATCAAGGCACATTGAATGCTGTTATCAAAATGATGCTGGTACAATTTTCTCATCCTTTTCATTGAACAGATTAAAGGTCAACGTTATTTTCATTTTACTGGCAAGTAACGGATGAAAGGAGGGGTTGTAGCGGATGTAACCAAACCGGATCAGGTCCTTAACGATTCGATGGTATGTTGCACGTGCGCGAATTTTAGAACGAGCCATGAGTTCTCTTCTGCTCACGCGAAACCAGGATTGGTAGTGCTCACTTACTGAATAATGAATGATGGAGGCAAATAGTGCAATATGATTTGGAGACAACCTTGAATCAGCTGTTGCGTGTGAAATGCAAGCGATAAGTTTTCTGTAGTCATCCATAGTTGCCTCGGCAAGCACAATGTCTTGAAGACGGCAATAGCATGTTCACAATTCTGACAGAATGTATATGAAATTATTTAGCGAAGCATCGAATAGATTGCGTTGTTTATTGAGATTCTCTTTAGTAAATTTGATTTGTAATCAAACGTGATTATTTCAAATCAAATTCTGGTGAACAAAAAGGGAGTTTGATTTTTTTAGATATTGTTACAAGCAGTAAATCAAGTTGTTGAATTATAATTTCGATTCCTGCCAGGGCTACTTAACTCACTAACAATCAAGCTAGTGCAACACCTGAACATCTTGATTTGATATAATCACTTTCCATAACTTAAACACAATGGAGGTGAGAAATGAAAAAGACATTTTAATCAGATTTTCATACTTAGAAAGCAACGCGTGAAAGGTGCAACGCACGGAACAATCTACTTGCGCATTACAGTTAACCATCAGCGTACAGAGTCCTAGTTGCAACGAGAATGTGATGTAGATGGGTGGTTGCCCGAAAAAGGAAAGATGATTGGTAAAACGGAAGAAGCCGATCCATCAATGCTTGCCTTGAAAGTGTACGCATGAAAGTGTATGAGATCTTTCAAGCGTCAAACGTTCTACTATACATTAAACGGTTGATATCCACCAACTCCTCGTAACCATGATTAGATTTATTTTTAGCCCTGATTTTCAGTGTAAATCCAGGCCATGCAAGACGTGACCACCAAAGGGGTAAGCGAAAGTTATGACCCCATAAGTATCATAGTCAAACGAAAGTGAATACTTGTAGGCAATAAATCTTGGGCGCATATTTTCACAAATAATACAAATCGTTTTCTCTGGATTAGAATTAATTCTTCCGTATACCGTAGTAATAACAACGTCTGCCTTCTCAGGATCATTTGTGTATACAATGTCTCCTAACGCCTCTCTAAAAAAAAACAAAAATCTCCATCAAATGCTCCGTGCCAGAAATTGGTAACACAAACGGTTTTCATCGAAGTTAATTAAATAGATTATTTTGTTTGATTTCTCTAAATTTTGATCTTTTGAAAGCTTCCCTAGGTTAAGCGCCCTATTTCTTAAATTCATCAATCTATTTTGAATGAGTCATTCTAATTGTTGAAAAATTTTTTAACAAAAACTCCTTATTGGCAACTCCTATTGTAAAATTGGCATGATACATTACAATCGGAAAATTAGGAAAGGTGATTTTACAACCCGGATACCAAAAAGGAGATGATGAATGAGATAAATTATAAAATCGTTTTGATAGTGCCTTGTATTCAGCACGTAACGATGTTGTCTCTTATATAGTCCATAACTATCTCCAGCGTGAAGCGGGATTTGGGAATTTGCAAATCCCTCGCCGGTTGAAATACCTGTTTGCCTTTTTCAATGAACCGGTCTTCAATAGTCTAGCCCCCTTTTTCGCGTTTACTTATTCCCTGTATCACCTACGATCATGGTTATCCTATACTTTCTGAAAAACGATGGTTGTATTTTGTTATGGTAGCTATTAATAAAGAAGTTGAAACTAACTGCTTTCACATAACCACGGGAAAGAAAGAATGAATCCCCAATCTAATCTAGTAAAGAGTTTATCGCATCCTTAGCAAATAAAGATATATCAGAAAAAGACACCGATGAGGCAATAGGATCATTAATCGAATATTTGCCACTATCAGATAACGCATAAATTTATATTGGAAGACTGAGGCAATGGTCAGAAGCTTTGAATTGAGTCTCTATTTTTATTTTGACGAGGAAAATATTAAAAAAAGGCCATCGATATTCTTGATATGATCTAAAACGATGTCAAAGCGCACATCGTGCAGGAGCAGGGTTACTACGTAAGAACATAACGAAGGCTTCCCGTTAATTATTCATTAAGAGTTTTATCATGTCACAAAGGAAATTAAAGTTTTAAGAATCGGCGTTATCGCTTTTTAAAACTTTCACCGCAACATCGTTATACTTCCCGATCTGGATGTGCTTTCTTCCCCCTCACAACGTATGATATAGTAGTAAACTCCATCGGGTAGACGTTTTCCATTGAAGGAGCCATCCCAGTCATTCATATAAGGTTTGGCATCAAATACTTTTACACCTTTGTCATCATAAACGGTAACTTCGCACTGTGGATATTCATCAATTTTTCCTACTACCCAGTAAGGACTACTAGTATCACCATTTGGCGAAAAGAAATTTTCAGGGTTTAATTTTTTAACGATTGACTCACCTTTTACGCTGACGTTGACAGTGGCTTTACCTTTGCAGTTATTGATATCTTTCCCTGTTACGGAATACGTGGTTGACGTAAACGGAGTCGCCACAGGATTTGGAAGGTTAGGATCAGACAACGTTTCCACAGGAGACCAGTTATAATTTTCTAAACCGGAAGCCAGTAATTGAACACTTTGCCCTTCTTCTATACTTTCGGGAGAGGCTGAGACCAATACTTCTGGTGATGGCAACCTGGTAATGGTTTTACTTGCCTTCAGTTCACAACCATTGGAGGATTTCACTGTCACAGTATAATCTCCTGGTTCTTGAATGGTGAGGGTTGGCGTTGTTGCTCCAGTGCTCCAGGTATAGGACGTAAACGTGCCATTGACTAGTAAAATCAATGTTTCCTCGGAACAAATCTCGACTTTATTTAAGTCGGTTGTGATCGCGACCGGTGGCGCATCGGTAATGGTAATAGGAGGATTCGTAATTGTGGCAGGGCAAGTGTTTCCATTATAGCTTACGGTTAGTTTTACCGCAAAAGAGCCAGTAAAGGAATAAATATGTTTAGGGTCTTTATCCGTAGATGTCGCACCATCTCCAAAATTCCATAGGTAGTTTAAGGTTGCTCGGCTATCAAAGGTGGATTGGTTTGTAAAAGGTATCTCCTCCCCTTTACATGCTGATGTTTTCGAGGCAAAAGCGGGTACTGGTAACGTTGCTACCGTGAGTTTCGCGCTTGAAGATGTTGTAATAGAACAACTTGGATTGACTGAAGTAGCAGTATAATAGTATTCACCAGTTGCGCCGATCGCATACGAGGTTGAAGTAGCTCCCACGATGATCCCGCGGGTCTTTTCATACCATTGGTAGCTGAAATTTGGCGCATTAGGAACAACGGTAAGTTGTTTCAGATCTCCCGAACAGATGATATCAGATCCCGTAAATCCAACTTTAAAATCCGGAAGATCAGTCGCTTCTACCAAGGTTGATTCTTTTCGTGCAACGCACCCACTAGCCGCAACTACATTTACGAAATACCTTCCGGCATTTATAAGCTTGAAGTTAGTGATTGCTGCAGGCGTTATACCTGAGCCTGTATAATTTTCAGGGCCAGACCATTCATAAGTAAAACCGGCTTCGGGGTTTGAAATGGTGAGTTGTAAATTGTTGCCCGTACATACAGGACCATTGTTGGAAGGCAAGGGATCGCCAGCGCTTCCTGGGGAGATAGTGATTTTTACAGTATTTGAAATCTCATTGCAAGTTCCACTTTCTGACGTGGCTTTCACCACGTAATCCCCGGAAACAGAAGGCGTAAATTCGTTCGTACCGACCACACCTATACCTGTAGTGGTGTTTGTCCATTCATAGGTTGCTCCAGCACCTTTTGTGGCTTTTAGTTGCAGCGAAAAGCCTGCGCAAACATTTAACGGCCCCTCAGGCGTAACTTTAGGTACCATGCAGGATCTATTTCTAAAGACAGAAATCTTAGACGCAGGAATGTTTAAGTTATTATCATCAATGCTGGTGAAGACAAGTTCCGGTTTTCCATCTGTATCGACGTCACAGATAGCGATGTGGCGGTTAATGTAGGTGGTTGGTTGGATAAACTTTCCAAACGCAAGATTGCCGACGGTGCTTTTGTTATTCAAAATGGTCAGCGATTTTTTTGTAATTGACGCTATTCCGATGTCAATTTTCCCGTCGCCATCAATGTCACCAAAGTCAATACCACAAGGCGTAACATCAGTTACAAAAGTCTCTAAGGTGCCAAAAGTCAGCGCTCCCGCGCTTTGGTTTAAGAAAATTCCAATGCCGGAAGAGATGAGCTGGGTAAACGCAATATCCTGTTTTCCATCGCCATCAAGGTCGCCAATGCGAATATTTTTTATGGGTGCGCCAACGACAAGTGTTTTCACGTCACCTGCTAAAAATGAACCGGGTGAACTTTTATTTTCAACGACGTACAGATTTGAGTTGGTCTGAAATTGACTTGTTACTATTTCCGGCAAACCGTCGCCATTAAGGTCTTCAACAGCAAGCCCTTCTGTACTTACGGCTCCTGGGATAGAGACATCAATTGGGGGAGCAGGCACAAATGAAATTGCAGCAAGTGAACTTTGATTGATCATCACGGTAACCGTATTTTTTCCTTGAGATGTGACAAGAACTTCCGGTTTACCATCTGCATTCATATCGGCAATTTCAATTCGTTTAGGTCGCTTGCCTGCAAGCGTAAAGGTTAACGGGGTCGAAAAGGAAAAGCTGCCAGGGCCGGTGCTTCCATTTTTTAAAATAAAAACTCTGTCCGTGGTTCCGTTTTCAGTAGCTACCAAATCAGGTTTACCATCACCATTTAAATCACCGCACTTGATATGCAATGAAAGGGAACCAATGTTTACCGATGTTTTGCTGGGGAACGATATGGTGCCAATAGAGGATCCGTTAGGGTATATGTTTATATATTTAAAATTGTCACTAGCGGTAGCGACGTCTACTTTTTTGTCGCCGTCGAAATCGCACATGCATAAGTCATAAAGGCCTTCGGAAGCGGGTGCGCCTGCAGGAAAATTGAATTGTCCCTGTAAATTGCCGGTCTCAAAACCCGGTGTACCACTAAAGTTCAAGAGGAATGGTTGCTCGGTGTATCCTGTAAGACCAGTCGTGAGATTAGTGACTGCAATGTTGTTATAAGTGGTTCCGGACGGTATTTTTACTTCAAGGATTTGATTCGTGATGGAGACAATATGGGCTTTCGAAGCTCCAAAGGTCACAGCAATTTTGCTGGAATCCGTTCCAAAAAATGCACCCTTGATGATCACTACATCCTCCATGGACCCCACCCATTTATCTACAGACTTAATTTCAGGTTTTTGCGCTTCTGAAAGTAAAACCGTGACCATCATAAAAATAAAAAAGCATGTGGCTCGTCGTGTATTGTTCTGCATTCGGTTCATAATACTTAGATCCCTTTATTCAATTTAACTAAATTAAAGGTTACTTGTCAGTTGTAACTACTAAACATTTCACACATTCTTATAACGACTTCAATCCGTAGATTGTCAGTATCATATTGTTTGTCAAATTTTGCTAACAGTATTTTGCAGTGCGTCTATCGATGTGGGTCGCTTGATTATTATTTTAATTTGAATCATTTACATTAACTCTTTGTATTAATTGTGCTTTTACCTTTGTTTCTGACTTTACGATCTGAACTGAATTCAAATAGGTAAATCAATGACAGTCGGAGACCTTTGTTTCTCTGCTTTAGGTTGTCCTGGTAATCGGAAGGAATCAGAAATTGGGAACTTTCTGCATTGCCTAGCCGGGTGTGCCCTACTTCATACCTGAAATCAATCATTATTTTTTGTTTGCCAGGTTCCAGTAAAATACCGCCGCCAAAGTTCAAACCGAATTGAAGACGTTTTGCATCCTTTATATAAAGTATGTCCGCATTGTTGCGATCGGGTCGCGTGCCGAAAGCAATTTTATACTTTAATTCAGACATCCCGTTTTCAAGCAGGTCGCCCGACTCAATAACGCCGTTACCTCCAAGCCAGTAACTTGTATTAGGCCCCGCGTTGATATACCACTTGAATTGTCTAGTTTTTGTGAGATTTCCTTTAAAGTGCATGGAGAACATTACGGGGATATCAAGGTGGTGGTATACCGCTTTATCATCTAAATTAGGATCTACTTTACCCTTAACCCTTTTTCCTTTTTGGGAATAAATGTATTCCGTATTGAGAAAATATCGGTCTTTTACTTTGAAGGCAAATACCAGTCCAGCATGAAAACCAACTACTGGATGGACAGCGGCTACTGCTTTATATTTCGGATCATCAACAGCAACCCATGACAATTGGGACCCTGCTTTGACTCCTACGCGGATAATCTGCGCGGAAGTCAATTCAATACTCGCAATAAAGATAAAGAGCAACCCCGCAATGCATTTTCTCGAAACCCTATATTTCATCGCTACCGCTAGGCAAATTTGTTGCCTATTATATTTAGAGTGAAAAGGTCTGGAGAATTTTGTCGCCAAAGTTTATCAATATGAATAAATTCTTACATAGAGAATATATCCCAACAGGATTGCAATTTTATTTCGTCAGGAAGAAGCTACTTGCCAAGCAGTAAAGAATAGAAGATGGAATGCCATCTTCTATTAGAAAAGCCCCGCATTACTTTGATTTTTTAGAATGCGTGTAGCTATTACTTTGTTTATGGTGGCTTTATGAAAAAAATTTTACTGGTATCCCTGATGCTAGCACTTTCTCTTTCAGTGCTTGCACAGGAAACGAATTGCGGTGACGGCGTCGACAACGATGGGGATGGATTCATTGATTGTTTTGACAGCAACTGTGCCAACAGCGTTGTGTGTAAGGATTTTTACGTAGGCCGTGATAAACTCTGCCAGGTACCTCCGACGGGAGTCGCCAAGTTTGAGATGAAACTGGGAGCCAAATCTCCTGACCGTACAACCTGGACGTCCGGAACTATGGTAATCGGTGATCTGGACAAAGATGGTTTTCCTGAAGTAGTAACGCTCCATCAGACGGATAAAAAACTTTACATTCTTGATGGCCGTGACCTGAGTATAAAATTCCCTCTTGGAGGCGATATAACTGGAGCCGCTGAATATTTCGATCACACGATAGGGAATATTAAAGGCGACAATTGCGCAGAAATTTTCATCGCCGAAAAGGATGCGGGGATATATTACATTTCATCGTACGACTGTAAGGGTGTCCTGCAATGGAGAACACCTATTTATGGTCAGCCCGTCACGATGGGCTTGGCGGATTTCGACGAGGATGGAAAAGTAGAATTATATTTTCGTAATCAGATACTGGATGCCGAAACGGGTTTACGCCTTGTGCAAGGTAGTGGAACGTGGACTGCGATTGATGCCGGACCGGTGGCGGTTGATATATTGGATGATGCTGCCTGTGCAAATTGCGCAGGGCTTGAACTTGTGCTTGGTGGAAGTATCTATGCGGTGAATCTAGGAGCTCGCACCTTAGATGCAGGAACGCTTACGTTAGCCAAAAGCATTCCAGCCGGAGCCAACTATTATCCAAAAAATACAAGCTTTGGCTATGTAACGTCCACCACTAGCGTTGCTGATTATAATCAGGACAATTCTTTGGACGTACTCACGAGCGGATCTACAGGATCTACCGGAGGCACGACGACGGTGTTCTTTTGGGATGTTAAAAATAATACATACAAAACCTATCAGCCTTCAAATAATTGGAAACATGGAACAGGACGGTTGAACGTAGCCGATGTGGACGGAGATGGTAAGTCTAATACCACGTTTGTTACCGGTAATCGCCTATATGCGCTCAAAGAAGATTTTACACTGCTGTGGAGACGGGATATAAATGAAAATACTTCGGGCTACACAAGCACGACCGTCTTTGATTTTAACAATGACAAAGCAGTAGAAATCGTCTATCGTGACGAAGAGTATTTATATATTATTAACGGTAAAACAGGCGCTACTTTCACTTCAGCAGACTGTCGTTCAAGAACAGCCAACGATTATCCAATTGTAGTGGATGTGGATGGTGATGGGGCAACTGAAATATGCGTTATCTGTGCAACTAACAATGGTGATGATATCAACGATATTAACCGCGCTCCGTTCGGTCAGGTGCGCACATACAAGTCGAATCTTCAAGCATGGGTACCCGCGCGCAAAGTGTGGAACCAGCACGGCTATTTTAATGTGAATGTAAATGATGATCTGACTATCCCTAGAGTACAACAAAAGCATCATCTTATTTTCTCAACGGGTTCGTGTACAACAGGACCCCACCGTGCATTGAATACTTTTTTAAACCAATCTCCTTTTTTGGACACAAAAGGGTGTCCCACCTATGCTTCTCCGGATATTACTTTCGATGCGGCTTCCGTTGTTATTACCGCACCAACATGTCCGGATCAGACCTTTACGGTATCCGTGAACATTAGAAATGTTGGTGATCTTGGCCTCTCAGGTGTGTTACCAATTACATTTTACAACGGGAATCCTACCCAAGCCGGGGCTGTTAAGCTCAATACAGTAAATATTAATCTTAACAACTTCAATGTAAATAATGTAGTGTCACTTACTAACCTTACAGTGCAGGGAACAGGAAGCAACTTCACACTATATGCCGTGATGAATGACAACGGTTCGACCGTACCAACTCCAATTAAGTTACCCAATTCAACATTCACGGAATGTAATTACACAAATAATATATTTTCATCTGCCGTTAGCCCAACTCCATTCACAATACAAACTGCCCTTATCTCAGATGATATAAAATGTGGGAATGACCCAACACCACCTAACGGTGCGGCTGAAGTTTATCGTTTGGTAGGAACAACAAAGGAAACAGTAGGGTATACATTTTATTGGTTTAATGGAACTACTGTGGCCGATACGGCCTCGGCCTTTTTTAAAGGGCCTGTGAAAACTGAACTAGCAGCCGGAACGTACTCTATTATTGCCTATCATAAAGGGGTGAAGTGCGGCTCAACCTCTGCACAAGTTGTTGTGGGGCAGAAAACCAGAACTCTTACAGCGGTCATTACGGAAGATGCACCCTTTACAAAGTGCATAAATCCAGATGGAAAATTGATAGTAAAAATGAATGGCGGTGAACCAGTTGGAAATTTTACCTACCAATGGTTTGAGGGAACCGTATTTGGCACGAGCCCCATCCTGTCTATAAGTGAGGTTATTACGAATGTGCAGGCTTTCGCATATTCTGTACTTGTTAAGGAAATAGCAACCGGTTGTCAAATTCTTGAATCATCCAAAGTAAAAGATAACACCGTGGCACCCATAGTGACAGCCACGGCCACGGATGCAAATTGCAATCCGCCAGCCACAGGTAGTGCATCTGCTCAGGTAGGTGGGGTGACTAGTGGACATAATTTCTATTGGTATAAGGGGAGTAGCGTCAAACCTTCGATTGATTTTACAGGAAGCTCATACACAAGTCTTACAACAGGAGATTATACCGTCGTGGCCGAGGATAAAATAACCGGATGCCGATCAGCACCGGTTGTTATCCCTGTTGGATCAAAAGTGAGCGCCCCTGTTACCCCTACGGTCACTAGCGAAATGACTTCATGCGCAACTCCAAATGGATCAGGAAGTGCCCTGGTGTCGGGAAGTACTGCAGGATACACCTTCAAATGGTTTCAAGGCAACAATACATTGCCGGCTAACCTGGTGGGCAGTTCTTCCACCATCACAGGCAGAGCAGCCGGTGTTTACACCGTTGAGGCAACCAATACCAGTACCGGATGCGTTGATACTGAAATTATTACTATAACAGATATCCACGTCAACCCCGCTATAACAGCTGCTACAACAACCAATAACACGAACTGTACGGGTGTCACCCCGAATGGACTGATTACGATCAACATTGATGGAGCCGCTCCTGTAGCAGGACAATTTACGATTCAATGGTTTGAAGGAAACGGCACAACTACGCCATTGGGAACGACTGTTGGCAGTGTATCTGGAACAAGCAATCGAACGGCTCAGGGACTTTCGGCTGGCTCATATACAGTACGTGTTACGGATTTGATAACACCAAATGATGGATGTTCCACTATAACTACATTTACAATCACCAATGCACTCGCAACTGTTACGATCGACAATGCGGATGTCGCGTTGAGCCATCAATCAAATTGTAGTCCGGCTAACGGTTCAGCAACTATAAGTGAGATAACCGTGAATGGAACTGGTATTGGAAGTACGACCGGATATACTTTCAAATGGTTTCAAAGTAATGGTGTGACTGTTATTCCAAGTTCAGGTAATGCCGCTGCAATCGGAGTGGCACTAGCCGCTGGCAATTACTTCGTGCAGGCTACCAATACGGTTACAAATTGTAAATCACCAATCACTGGTTTCACCATCAATGATACGCACGTTAATCCTGCTGTTACTGCTGCAATAACCACCAATAACACCAATTGTACAGGAGTTACACCGAATGGACTGATTACAATCAACATCGATGGCGTTGCACCGGTCGCGGGGCAATTTACGATTCAATGGTTTGAAGGAACCGGTACAACTACTGCATTGGGGACGACCATTGGCAGCGTCTCGGGAGCAAATAATCAAACGGCGCAGGGACTTTCGGCGGGCACATACACCGCGCGTGTTACAGACCTTGTAACACCAAACAACGGATGTTCCACAACAACCACATTTACAATCACCAATACACCGGCAACTGTTACAATCGACAATGCGGATATTGCGCTGAGCCACCAATCAAATTGTAGTCCGGCTAACGGTTCAGCAACGGTGAACGAAATAACAATCAACGGAACTGGTATAGGAAATACGACCGGATATACATTCAAATGGTTTCAAAGTAATGGAACGACTGTTATTCCAAGTTCAGGCAGTGTTGCGACAATCGGCGTGGCCCTAGCTGCTGGTAACTATTTTGTACAAGCTACAAACACAGCGACGAATTGTAAGTCGCCGAACACCCCTTTCACCATCAATGACACGCACGTCAATCCCGTTGTCGCAGCCGCTACGACAATTAACAATGCAAACTGTACAGGTGCTGCGACGCCAAATGGATTGCTTACAATCAATGTAGGAGGAGTTGCTCCTGTTGCAGGACAATTCAATATTGAATGGTTTGAAGGCAACGGCACCACTACAACATTGGGAACCACTGTTGGTAGTGTATCGGGAACCAGTAACGAAACTGCACAAGGACTTTCGGCCGGTACGTACACAGCGCGTGTTACAGATCTTGTAACACCTAACAATGGATGTTCTACAACCACCACATTTACGATCACAAACGCCCCTGCTCTTATAACTGTAGTCAATTCGGACATTACACTTTCACATCAGTCCGATTGTAGTCCGGTAAATGGATCTGCTACCGTAAATGAAGTAACGGTCAATGGAGCTGGTCTTGGAAACACAACAGGATACACATTTACCTGGTTCCAAAGCAATGGAACAACTGTAATTCCAAGTTCAGGCAATGCCGCTTCAATTGCAGTACCGCTGGCTGCCGGAAGTTATTTCGTGCAGGCCACGAACACAGCATCAAATTGTAAAACTGTGATCACGGGTTTCACCATCAATGATACCCATGTCAATCCAGCTGTTACTGCTGCAACGACAATTAACAATACCAATTGTACAGGGTCAACGCCCACTGGATCGGTCACAATTAACATAAATGGAGTTGCTCCTGTCGCAGGGCAATTTACGATTGAATGGTTCGAAGGCACTGGTACGACTGTAGCGTTGGGCACAACTGTTGGTAGTGTAGCAGGAGCAAATAACCAAACGGCACAAGGACTTTCCGGCGGCACGTATACTGCACGTGTTACTGATCTAGCAACACCGAACATCGGATGCTCCACGATTACCACTTTCACAATTACGAACGCTCCAGTTGCTCTTACTATTGAGAGCGCAGATATTTCTCCCTCACATCAAACAAATTGTAGTCCGGCGAATGGATCAGCAACGGTGAACGAAATAACGATCAACGGAGCCGGTATCGGAAACACCACAGGATATACATTCACCTGGTTACAAAGCAATGGAATCACTGTTATTCCCGGCTCAGGTAGTGCGGCTACGATCACAGCGCCCCTTGCTGCTGGAAATTATTTTGTACAAGCTACAAGCACAGCGACGAGCTGTAAATCAGCGAATACCCCTTTTACCATCAATGATACGCACGTCAATCCGGTTGTTACAGCCGCTACGACGATTAATAACGCAAACTGTACAGGTGCTGCGACGCCAAATGGATTGCTTACAATCAATGTAGGAGGAGTTGCTCCTGTTGCAGGACAATTCAATATTGAATGGTTTGAAGGCAACGGCACCACTACGCCATTGGGAACAACTGTTGGTAGTGTATCGGGAACCAGTAACGAAACTGCGCAAGGACTTTCAGCGGGTACCTACACAGCGCGTGTTACAGATCTTGTAACACCTAACAATGGATGTTCAACAACAACAACATTTACAATCACCGATGCGCCGGCCCTGATAACTGTCGTCAATGCGGATATTATGCTTTCACATCAATCGGACTGTAACCCGGTAAATGGATCTGCTACCGTAAATGAAGTTACGGTCAATGGAGCTGGTCTTGGAAATACAACAGGATATACTTTTACTTGGTTACAAAGTAACGGATCAACAGTTATCCCTGGTTCAGGCAGTGCTGCTACAATTGGAGTGTCACTCGCTGCTGGCAATTATTTCGTACAGGCCACAAACACAGCATCAAATTGTAAGACTGTGATCACGGGTTTCACTATTAATGATACCCATGTCAATCCAGTTGTAACGGCTGC
>CAZAHL010000071.1:0-23720 GCA_964484845.1 uncultured Chryseolinea sp.
TTATACGGAACGCTGGGCATTTTTCTTCCGCTGATCCGTGTAAATTGTTCAATTTTGGGCGGCGCTTTATTTATGGTGGGAAGACCATACAATCTTACTGAAGCCACAGTATTCGGTTTTGGTTCTGGTATTGGCTGGATGCTCGCCATTGTGGCCTTAGCAGGCGTGCGGGAAAAAATGAAATACTCGAATGTGCCTGGCCCTCTTAAGGGTTTGGGAATCACTTTTATACTGGTAGGATTAATGTCATTCGGATTCCTTAGCTTCTTGGGATTCTCGTTATAAAGAGAAACAAAAGTAAAACGAAGGCTTCCGAAAAACACGGGAGCCTTTTTTATTTATAATTATATGGACAGTACAATCAAACGTATCATTCGTTACTTTTTTAGCGGAACTCTTTTTATTGTTCCGCTCGTATCGACTGCTTATTTCATCTATGTATCCTTTCGATGGTTAGATGACCTCTTAAATCTTCCTTACACTGGATTGGGCTTCGCTATTATTCTCTTTGCCATCACCGCGTTTGGATACCTCACAACTAATTTTGCTTTTCAAACCTTTTCCAATTGGTTTGATCGGGGAATGAATAAGATTCCGTTGGTCAAATTAATTTATTCGTCACTAAAAGATCTGCTGAATGCGTTTGTAGGTGAAAAGAAAAAATTCAACAAACCTGTCTTAATTGAGATTAATAAAGAGAATAAATTATTTCAGATAGGGTTTATTACTCAGGCAGATCTGTCCGAATTGGGATTGTCGGATATGGTATCCGTATACATACCACACTCCTATGCCTTTTCCGGGATACATTATATTATTCCAAGGGATCGTATTACTCCGATCGACGTCTCAGGAAGTGTAGCCATGAAATACATTGTATCTGGCGGAGTAAGCGGATTTAAAGAAAGTAAATTTGAAATGCATTAGTTGATCACTCCCGATCCAATTAACTCTTCGCCGTCATACCAGGCAGCGAACTGACCTGGCGTAATGCTCTTTTGGGGAGTATCAAAAATGATATAAAGCCCTTCTGTTTGTTGATGCAACAAACAGGGCACCAGCTGCTGCCGGTAGCGAATGCGTGACAAGTATTTTTTTGTCTCACCAACCTTTAGTTTCAGATCTTCACGAATCCAATGTATATCATCCTTCGGTATAAATAATCCTTTTCGATACAATCCGGGATGATCCTCACCCATTCCCGTATAAATAATATTTTCCTTTGTATCGGTGCCAATGATAAACAAAGGTTTTTCATAGCCACCAAGATTTAATCCCTTGCGCTGCCCAATGGTATAGTAGTGGGCGCCTTTGTGTTCTCCAACAACTTCGCCTAGCCCTGGTGAAAGATCATAACTCGCAGAAATATTTTTAAGATCCATTTGATCAAAACCATTTGTAAAAACCGCGGAGTCTGTTGGGATCTCAATTATTTTCCCTTTTTTAGTTTCAAGCCTTTGTTGTAGAAAATCGGGTAAATGTACTTTTCCCACAAAACATAATCCTTGTGAATCCTTTTTATCCGCCGTGACTAAATCTAACTGTCTGGCTATGTCTCTTACCTCAGGCTTAAGCAATTCGCCTATAGGAAAAAGAGATTTGGAAAGTTGTGCTTGAGTGAGCTGGCATAAAAAGTAACTTTGATCCTTGTTGGGGTCCTTACCACTGAGCAATTGATATGTTGTTCGGCCGTCTTTCTCGATGATTCCTTTGCGCGCATAATGACCCGTGGCTACAAAGTCAGCTCCGATCTTCAAGGCAGCTTGTAAAAAAGTATCAAATTTTATTTCCCGGTTACAAAGCACATCAGGATTTGGTGTGCGACCCCGTTGATATTCGGCAAACATGTAATCGACAATACGCTCCTTGTACTCTTTGCTTAAATCGATCGCCTGAAATGGAATACCTAAGTGTTGAGCAACGATCATTGCGTCGTTGCTATCATCCAGCCAGGGGCACTCATCACTAAGTGTTACCGAGTCATCATGCCAGTTCTTCATGAACATTCCAATCACTTCATAACCTTGTTGCTTTAAAAGGTAAGCAGCTACACTCGAATCTACCCCGCCCGACAAACCCACAACCACGCGCTGTCCTTTTACCGTTTTAGGAATAGGATTTGTATGGGTTGCCGGTTGTGCGTGTGATTTCATAGTTTGAAGCCGCTAAATTAATGAAAGCTGGATTTAATTTAACGTTGTGTTCTCCGCTAAAAGTTCATTTACGGTTTCATTGAAGTGCTGAATGAATTGTTCGTAATAAACACCAGTGCCAGGACCGGAAAAGCCAGTATGGATGGTTTTTACCTTCCCATCTTTTCCAATGAAAATAGTGGTCGGAAAGGCAAACACCCTGTTAAGCATAGGCAACGTTAGCGACGCTTTCTCTTTATCGTCGGTCCCTGCAATTACAAAGTCATAGGACACGTTCATTTTATCTACCATTTTTTTAACGCGGTTGCTCGCATAGGTAAAATCATCTTTGCGTTCGTAAGCAAGACCGATGATCTCCACACCCCTGTCTTTGTTTTTCTCATACCACGGGTTGAGGAATTTCGTTTCATCCATACAGTTAGGGCACCAGCTTCCCCCAAGTTGAAGGATCACAACTTTGTTTTTATACTTGGCATCTGCGAGGCTAATCTTATTGCCATTCACGTCTGGAAAGCTGAATGATATGCGATCATCATATCCTTCTTTAAGATAGGTGAGTTTTTCGGCGTCAGGCAGTGTGGCATTCTCATTTTTTTCTGCGATCCACGATTCCATCCACGTTTTGCCTGAATAATATTTTCCCGAAAGTGTACCGTTAATCAATTTGGTGGCTGTAAACAAGTAAGCATGATTTCCATCAAATGTGCTGAGCTGTAACGTCCCGTTGACAACGTTACCTTGCAGGTATCTATAATCTCCCGTAGGGGTGAGGAATGTCCCTGTTACGCTATCTTCCTGCTGATGAAAAATGGCGATGGCAGGCGTCGTGTCTTGTTCATGAATGAATTTCACTTCGTATTTTCCGGTGAAGTCGGGCAAGTCAAGGTGATTGGCACTTTTTGCAAATCGATAAGATTGTCCGTAGACTGCTTGGAACGGAACCCGGTAATCTTTGGTATAGTTCTTAATAAACAATCCTTGAAGGGTATCACCTTTGATGCGCGCTTTTATATTAGCATCAAATACATGCAGTACAATGTCAACGCAATCGCTCTTGACGGTTACTTCATCTAGCAGAATTCTTTCGTCTGCATTCATTAAATGGATATTGACATCGCCTGAACCGGATTTTGCTACCTCGAAATTAAAAGGTAGCTCTCTACCTTGAATTTCAATAGTAGCACGCCATATTCCTGATTTCAATTCTTGAGCAATATCTTTTTTAGCAGAACATGCAACCAATAAGCAGCATGCAATCAATAATGAAAATGAAAAGAGAACTATCGAAACTTTCCTCATCGTATGTTATATGTAGCCCAAACGCAAAAATGCGGGAAATGATTTACAATTTTAGACGTCAGTTTTAATTTTAGCAGCAAATAGTCGCCCTTTATGTTTAAGGATTTAAAAGTATTGGAATTAGCATCTGTGTTGGCCGGACCAAGTGTCGGTCAGTTCTTTGCTGAATTGGGAGCAGAAGTAATTAAAGTGGAGAATTTTCATGCCGGCGGTGATGTGACGCGTAGCTGGAGGGTTAAAGGCGAGCAAACGGATGATCGCTCTTCTTATTTTTGCTCGGTAAATTGGGGGAAGAAATCGATTGCTATTGACTTAAATGAACTGAAAGGAAAAGAAATTGCTCATGCTCTGGTCCGACGATGCGATATTGTAATTGCCAGTTTTAAATCGGGAGATGCGGCAAAACTTGGCGTAGACTACCAGACTTTATCTGCCTTAAATCCTCGGCTAATTTATGGACAGATCTCCGGATTCGGCTCCAGCAATCCCCGGGCTGGTTATGATGCTGTTATACAGGCGGAAGCAGGCTTTATGTTTATGAATGGAGAACCGGGTGGACCATCGTTGAAAATGCCTGTCGCGCTAATGGATATTCTTGCCGGGCACCACTTAAAGGAGGGAATTTTGTTGGCTCTATTGAATAGGCAGGGCTCAGGAAAAGGTGAATTGATTGAGGTATCGTTAATTCAAGCGGCTATCGCGTCCTTGGCAAATCAGGCTACAAATTGGCTGGTAGCGGGAGTAACACCGCAGAAACACGGATCAGCCCATCCTAACATTGCACCTTATGGCGATATATTCAAAACAGCCGATGGTCATGAAATTTTGTTGTCGATCGGAAGTGATAAGCAATTCAGGTCTTTCTGTTTTACATTGGGAATTCCTGATATTCCACTCGACTCGAGCTATTGTACAAACGAAGCGCGCGTTAGAAACCGGCATGATTTAAATTTGATTCTGAGCAAAAAGATTGAATTATTTCATTTGCAATTTCTTGCCGAAGCCTTCCGTAAATCAAATGTTCCTTATGGCATTGTTAAGAACATGCAGGAGGTATTTGATACGCCAGAGGCCACTAACTTGCTAATGCATAATGAAGCGTTAATTGGAGTCAAAACCTATGTTGGCAATTCTTTCCTGAGAAAGAACGCCCACATTCTCCCACCACCACATCTCGGTCAGCATACCACAGAAATCCTTTCGCAAACGCTTGAACTCTCATCTATTCAGGTCAAATCCTTGGTTGAAAGCGGAATTACTCAATTAGCCAACTCTTAAACGCTCCCTAAAAATCACTTTTATAGGCATTTTGTGTCTATTTATTCACAAAAATGTAAAATTGTGGTAAAAAGTGGTTGAAAGTGGTTGAAAATTACATAAGTTTGCTTTTAGGAGTAAAAGACAACCACTACGTCTATGACCTTCTTCACCGGAAAATATGAGAGTAAACTGGACGCTAAAGGCAGACTTGTGTTGCCTTCTAAGTTTAAGGCGCAATTGCCTGAAGACGAAGGGAATGAGCTGATCATTCAGCAAGGTTTCGAGCCTCATCTTATTATTTACCCGATGCTGGAGTTCAAAAAGGTACTATCAAAGGTTTCTGGTCTGAGCGAATTCAACGAGGAGAACCGTCAGCTTCAACTCAATTTTTTCTCAAGCATTGCCACAGTTGAGTTGGATGTTAATGGTCGTTTTCTACTCCAAAAAAATATGCTTACGTATGCGCAGCTCCAAAAAGATGTGATACTCATCGGCATGGGTAACAAGATCGTTGTTTGGGATCCGGCAGTGTACGATAAGCACTTGATTCGTGATCAACGGGAGTATTCGAAGTTAGCGGAGAAGCATTTGGATAAGTAGTTAGTTGTGAGTTTAGAGCTGAGAGCTATGAGATAGCGAACCAAGCCGTTGTATGAAGAATTACAAAAAGCTAAAAGTATGGCAAAAGGGAATGGAAATAGTAATGGCAACATACAACTTGGCAAAACAACTTCCGGCGGAGGAAAAATTTGGTTTGCGTAGTCAGATAACGAGATGTGCAGTTTCTATTCCATCAAATATTGCTGAAGGAAGTGCTAAAACTAGTAGGAAGGACTATAAAAATTATCTTGAGATTTCACTAGGGTCAACACATGAATTAGAAACACAAATTCTAATTATTGAAATGTTAAGATTCGGTGATCCAGGGTTAATTGAATCTCTTCTCCAAGGTGTTGACGAAGAGCAAAAGATGTTACAAAGCTTTATTAAAGCTGTTGAACGGTCATGACTCATAGCTCGGGGCTCGAATCTCGAAACTATCATCAGCCCGTTATGCTGGAGCAATGTATCGAAGCGTTACAGATACATCCAGAAGGCACGTATGTAGACGTAACATTTGGTGGGGGAGGACACAGTTCTGCGATTCTTGAAAACCTGAAAGGAGGACGGCTATTGGCCTTCGATCAGGACGAGGATGCGAAGAAGGAAGCGGAGAAAATTAAGAACCGTTCTTTTACATTTTGTCAGGCCAATTTCATGTATCTGAAACGTTACATGAAGTTGAACGGTGTTGGTAAGGTCGATGGCATACTGGCTGATCTTGGGGTTTCATCGCACCAGATTGATTCACCAGAGCGCGGTTTTTCGACGCGTTTTGATGGACCTCTGGATATGCGGATGGATAAAACAACAGGGAAGACTGCTGCCACTGTATTAAATGAATCCAGTGAGGAGCAACTTCATAAAATTTTCGGAATGTATGGAGAGTTAAGGAATGCGAAAACGGCCGCGAGATTAGTAGCGCAGCGAAGAGTGAATAAAACTTTTGCCAGAACGGAAGATTTGAAGGAGGCGCTTCGTCCCATATCTCCCAGAGGCAAGGAGAATAAATATTTCGCGCAGGTATTTCAATCTCTTCGAATTGAAGTAAATGATGAAATGAAAGCACTCGAAGATTTTTTGCGCCAATGTGGCGAAGTGATTGAAGAGGGAGGAAGGTTAGTTGTGATGTCCTACCATTCTCTGGAAGATAGAATGGTAAAAAATTACATCAACAAGGGAAAGGTGTTTGGTGAAGTAGAAAAAGACTTTTTTGGAAACGAAATTAAACCATTTAAAGCCGTGAATCGCAAACCGATAGAAGCTTCGGAAGGTGAAATTGAAGTAAATAGCAGGGCGCGAAGCGCGAAACTGCGTATAGCCGAGAAGATAGACCCGTTAAAAGTTAACCGTTAATCGAGCATCGATTGCTTAACTCTTAACTATTACTGATTACTATTAAACTATTACCGATTACTGATTACTGATTGCCGACTACCATCACCCATGACATCGAACAAATTTAAAATTAAACCCAAAACCAAAAACAAAGGATTAACACGCAGCGTGTTTTCCGGTATTGAAAAACGTCTGAAGCTGGAAAATTATTTTGAAGAAGGTTTCCCTGTGAAATACCTTCCTAAAATTGTATTTGTAATGGTCTTGGGTCTAATATATATCAGCAATACACATTACGCTGAAATGACGGTACGGAAAATAAATAACATCCAGATAGAAGTTGAAGACGTTCGGGCTGATTATACGACACTTAAGTCCGATCTCATGTTTGCCAGCAAACAATCTGAAGTAGCAAAAAAGGTCAAGTCACTTAATATAACAGAAAGCTTAACCCCACCCTTTAAAATTGAAGTAGTAGAAGGTGAATATTAAAAAGTCCATATTATTAAGAGTTCGTGTTGCATTTCTCTTTGCACTACTTTTTGCTATTGCGATCATTGTTAAGACAGGTCACATTCAGTTCGTTGAAGGCGAAAAATGGGCTGCTATGGGCGAACGCATTTCATTCGATTATAAAAGGGTAAAAGCTACGCGCGGCAACATATACTCTGATAATGGAAGTTTGCTGGCAACGTCTTTGCCCTTTTATAAGGTAGCATTTGACGCAACATTACCTAAAGATGAGGTCTTTAAAAAGGGAGTAGATTCCTTGGCACTCAACCTGTCGAAGTTCTTTAAGGATAAATCGAAGACAGACTACAAGCGCATTCTTCTTGATGCCCGATCTTCTGGCAAGCAATACATTATCGTCAATCGTAGAAAAATTAATTATCAGGAAAAAAAACGGATGCTAACCTGGCCAATCTTCCGCGAGGGTCGATTGCGTGGCGGAGCTATTTTTGAAAAAGTAGATATACGCCATCATCCCTTTTCCAACTTAAGTTTCAGAACCATTGGGTTTGTTAACGAAAATGACAAAGGAGCGGGTCTTGAATATAGCTTTAACAAGCAGTTGGGAGGACAAGACGGTTACGCCTACTATCAGAAAATTTCTGGTGGCTGGAAACCGATATTTGATGCAAACAATGTAAAAGCCGAAAACGGTCTGGACGTCCAAACCACGTTGGATATTAATCTTCAGGATGTTGCCGAAACAGCATTGCATAAAGCCATGAAGCAACATAATGCCGACGATGGGCTTATAGTAGTTATGGAAGTTAAGACGGGTGCGGTCAAGGCGATTTCAAATTTAAGTTCTGATGGCCACGGCAACTTTCATGAAAAATTCAATTTTGCTGCGGGGCAATTGTTTGAACCCGGTTCCACGTTCAAATTAGTTACGATGATGGCATTGTTAGAAGATAGCCCCGTCGAGTTAAATGACAGCATTGATACAGGAAATGGAACGTTTGACTTTTATAATAAAACAGTTCGTGATCATGAAGAGGGTGGACTGGGAGTGGTAACTGTTCAGCGAGCGTTTGAGCACTCATCCAATGTTGCCATGGCTAAGTTGGTGGATAAGCACTTTGGCTTACGGCCGCATAAGTTTATTGAGTACATCGATCAGTTGAAGTTATCGCAACCGTTGGGGCTTCAGATTGTAGGCGAGCCAACTCCTAAGATTAAACGTCCAGGCCAAAAAGGTTGGAGCGGTATAAGTTTACCTTGGATGGCGTATGGATATGGTTTCGAGATTACGCCGTTACATACTTTAGCCATGTATAATGCTGTCGCAAATGATGGTGAAATGATCAAACCCGTTTTTGTTAAATCGGTAAAACGGGCAGACGAGGAAGAAGATACTTTTACGACTCAAGTAATTAATAAAAAAATATGCTCCACTAAGACTCTTGACAAACTGAAACTACTCCTGGAGGGTGTTGTTGAAAATGGAACTGCGAAAAATATAAAGGGTACACATTATCGAATTGCAGGAAAAACGGGTACAGCGAAGATCCTTGAAAAAGGACGGTACACAAGAAAATACATCACATCCTTTGTCGGATATTTTCCAGCACATGCTCCCAAGTATAGCGCTATTGTTCTTATTAAAAATCCACGTGGCTGGCTTCAATATGGTAGCAGTGTAGCGGCCCCCGTATTTAAAGAGATTGCCGATAATATTTATGCGCGCGATATCAATCTTCATCAACCGATGGATGTCAAAAAATTCGGTGCCCAAGATGTTTTGCCTGTGATTCGGGCCGGTAATCAGCATGAGTTAAGCATGGTATGCAACGAGTTGGGTATATCAAATCACTCGCAGACCGAAGAGGAATGGGTGAAGTCCGGACACAATGGCGGTGGAGGTGTGAAATGGAAAAAGACAATAACGGGAAAAGATATTGTTCCTGATGTTATGGGAATGACGTTGCGTGATGCCGTTTACTTATTAGAGAATTCTGGTTTGCGAGTTTCTTTCGAAGGAAAAGGCAAAGTCTTGAAACAATCCCTGACCCCTGGAGCGAGAGTGGGAAGAGGTAATACAATTTTCATAAGACTCGGATAAGCTCAATGAACAATGATCAATGAATAATGAGCAATGAAGCCTACATGTAACGATAACCATTAACGACTAACGACTAACGAATTGCCTGAATTAAAAAACATATTGTACAAAGTATCACTTACCTCAAGCTATGGCGACATGAGCGTGGATGTAAAAGGTATTTGTTTTGATTCAAGGAGTGTTAAGCCGGGTTTTTTGTTTATCGCTGTTAAAGGAACACAATCTGATGGTCATGGATATATTTCAAAAGCAATTGAATTGGGTGCTGTTGCTATTGTCTGCGAAATCTTACCAGCCGCACTTTCTGATAATGTTAATTTTGTTACCGTAAAGAACAGTGCCCAAGCTTTAGGAGTAATTGCTTCTAATTTTTTTGGCAACCCGTCAGAAAAAATAAAGCTCACGGGTGTCACCGGCACGAACGGAAAGACAACGGTCGCCACCCTGTTATATCAGCTTTTTGGATCATTGGGATATCGCCCTGGTCTTATTTCAACGGTAGAAAATCGAATCGTAGATCAAGTAATTCCCTCCACCCATACAACACCCGACCCGATTCAGTTGAATGAACTATTGAAGAGAATGGTAGAAGGCGGCTGCACCCATGTATTCATGGAGGTAAGTTCACACGCTATTGATCAGGAGCGGATTTCAGGACTAAAATTCGTAGGCGCAATATTCACAAACATTACCCACGACCACCTCGACTATCATATAACATTTGAAAACTATATCAAGGCAAAGAAAAAATATTTCGATGAACTGAATAATGATGCTTTTGCACTGGTTAATGCGGATGATAAGCGTGGCATGGTAATGCTGCAAAATACAAAAGCAACAAAATATTCCTTTGGCCTTAAGAAGATGGTTGACTTTAAAGGGAAGATCATTACAAATTCCATTGAAGGGCTAGAGCTTGAAATTGGAAGCAAGACTGTATGGTTCAAGCTGATCGGCGATTTCAATGCCTACAATCTTTTGGCGGTATATGGAGCTTCTGTTTTATTGGGAGAAGATTCAGATGAAGTTCTTGTTAAACTATCGGCATTGAAGGGCGCAGTTGGCAGGTTTGAACTGGTGCTTCCCGGCTCAAAAGTTATTGCGATAGTAGACTATGCGCATACCCCTGACGCCTTGAAAAATGTGTTGGAAACCATTGCCCAGTTCCGGTCGGGTAATGAGCAAGTCATAACAGTAGTAGGATGCGGTGGAAATCGTGATAAAACGAAACGACCGCTAATGGCCTCTATAGCGTGTCGGCTGAGTGATAAAGTTGTGTTGACTTCGGATAATCCGCGTGATGAAGATCCCATGGAAATTATTAAAGAAATGCAGAGCGGCGTTATGCCGACCGAAGCACGGAAGACGCTCCTGATGGCGGATCGTGAAGAAGCCATTAAAACGGCTTGCATGATGGCAAAGGAAAAAGATATTATTCTCATAGCGGGTAAGGGCCATGAGACTTATCAGGAAATCAAAGGAGTGAAACACCCCTTTGATGACAGAGAAGTAGTTGAAAGAATGTTAAGACTAATGAGCAATTAACCAATGCTGTACTACCTATTTGAATATCTCGATAAATTAGATGTTCCGGGAGCCGGAGTATTTCAATATATCTCTTTTCGCGCGGGTATGGCAGCGTTTCTTTCCCTGTTGATCACAATCACGTTTGGGAAGAATCTGATAAACATACTGAGAAAAAAACAAGTAGGAGAAGACATTCGGGATCTAGGACTCACTGGACAGATTCAAAAGAAAGGAACTCCTACCATGGGAGGTATTATTATCATCACTGCAATCTTGATCCCAACACTCTTATTAGCCCAACTGAATAACATTTATATAATTCTGCTTGTAACCACTACGTGTTGGCTGGGCCTCATTGGATTTGTAGATGATTATATAAAGGTTTTTAGAAAAAATAAAGAAGGGCTTGCAGGGCGCTTTAAAATCGTGGGACAAGTAGGTCTAGGGTTAATAGTGGGTTTTACATTATACTTTAACACCGATGTGGTAGTTAGGGAAATCGATCCGTCGTCAGATCCTTCTGCAATTGTAGAAAATGCTCAGGTGGATGGTGAAAGGCAGGAAGGTTATTTATATGTAAAATCTACAAAGACCACCGTTCCTTTTCTTAAAGACAATGAGTTTGATTATAGAAGTTTAGTTCCATTCATACCTGTTGAATACACGTGGATTGTTTATGTCATTGTAGTTATATTAGTTATTACTTTTTTTTCTAATGGTGCCAATATTACGGATGGCATTGACGGGCTTGCAGCTGGAACTTCAGCAATTATTGGATTGACAATTGCCATCTTAGCCTATCTCTCTGGACGCACTGACTTTAGTGATTACCTCAACGTGATGTACATACCCAACTTAGGTGAGCTTGTAATTTTCTGTACAGCATTTGTCGGTGCTTGCTTAGGATTTTTGTGGTACAATGCTTACCCCGCACAAGTTTTTATGGGAGATACAGGCAGTTTAACACTCGGTGGAGTCATCACGGTATTGGCGTTAGCGGTGCGAAAGGAATTGTTAATACCCATTCTTTGTGGAATTTTCCTGGTCGAAAATATCTCCGTTATTCTACAGGTCTCATATTTCAAATACACAAGGAAAAAATACGGCGAAGGGCGAAGGATTTTTCTAATGGCGCCGCTTCATCATCACTATCAGAAGAAAAATATTCATGAGGCTAAAATTGTAACACGTTTTTGGATCGTCGGAATTTTACTGGCAATTATTTCCCTGGCAACATTAAAACTTAGATGAGCGAACGCATAGTCATATTAGGTGCAGGAGAAAGTGGAACGGGTGCAGCATTGCTCGCGAAAGCGAAGGGCTTTGAAGTTTTTGTTTCGGATCAAGGATCGATTAAGGATAAGTATAAAGCTGAACTTCAAGGAGAAAATATTGCGTTTGAAGAAAGTCAGCATTCAGAAGATAAAGTTTTGTCGGCTTCCCTAATCATAAAAAGTCCCGGGATACCATTAAAAGCCGACATCATCAAGAAGGCCAAAGCAGCTGGCATTTCAATTATCGATGAAATAGAATTTGCGTCGCTCTATACAACGTCAAAAATTATTGCCATTACCGGAACGAATGGAAAGACTACGACAACCCTGCTGACTTATCATTTAATGAAGGAAGCTGGTTATCGTGTCGCACTTGCTGGGAACGTGGGATTTAGTATGGCCCGCCAGGTAGCCAAGGGAAATTATGATTGGTATGTTCTGGAGATGAGCAGCTTTCAATTGGATGGAATACGTACGTTCAAACCCGAGATCGGCGTTTTATTGAATATCACACCCGATCATCTCGACCGGTACGAATATTCGATGGACAATTATGTGAATTCAAAGTTCCAGCTAATTCAAAATATGGGAGCGGAACAATATTTTATTTACTACGTCAACGATCCGATTGTTGAACGCGAAGTGAACAGACGAAGCCTGATCCCGAAGCAAGTTCCTGTCTCGTTGGCGTCGGATTCAAAAGCCCCAGTGTATTTCGATGGATCGAAAATGAATTTTGCATTAAACGATAGTTTCCAAATTGCGCAGGCTGATACTACGCTAAAGGGTCCTCATAATCTCATCAACACGATGACGGCGGTGTCTGCCGTATTTTTAGCAGGTGTAGGGTTAGATTCAATTAAGGCGGGACTTAAAACTTTTAAAAATGCTCCTCATCGATTGGAATCTGTGGCGACGATCAAAGGCATAGAGTTTGTAAACGACTCGAAAGCTACCAATGTTGACTCCGTCGTATATGGATTAGGGAGCTATGAGAAACCATTGATTTGGATCGCTGGCGGTGTCGACAAAGGTAATGATTACAATATCATCAAGGATGAAGTAAAGAAAAAAGTAAAAGTATTGATCTGCCTGGGTAAGGATAATTCGAAATTACAGAAAGCTTTTGGTGATGTTTTGGAACACATTTATGAAACGCAAAGTGTGATCGAGCTAGTGCATAAAGCGCTAGAGGTAGCGCAAAGTGGAGATGTAGTATTGCTTTCTCCGGCATGCGCGAGTTTTGACCTTTTCAAAAATTACGAAGATCGTGGCGATCAATTTAGAAAAGCAGTTTTGGAATTAAAGAAAGAAGTAGAAGAATCAGTAGCATGAAGAATTTAAAAGTATGGGCTGATAAAAATTTGCAGGGCGATCGCGTCATCTGGGCGGTTGTATTTGCCTTGTCGCTTATCAGTATTCTGGTGGTTTATAGCTCTATCGGCACCTTAGCCTATAAACGTACGGAAAGTCCGGAAAGCGTTTTGATCAAACATGCGATTACTGTTCTGGTGGGATTATCCGCCATCTGGTTTGCTCATAGAATTGATTATCGTTACTATTCAAAGCTGTCGCAGTTTGCGCTGTGGATCAGTATACCTTTGTTAATATATACTTTTACGAACGGTGTTACTATAAATGATGCCTCTCGTTGGATTCATGTTCCCATCATCGGATCTTTTCAGCCTTCTGACTTTGCTAGTTTAGCACTCATTGTGAATCTGGCAAGTATGTTATCAAAACGTCAGCAGAATATTGATGATATCAAAGAGTCATTAATTCCCATTCTATTCTGGTGCGGAGTAATCTGTGGCCTGATTGCTTTGACTAATCTCTCCACAGCCGTTCTTCTCTTGATCACAAGCATGTTGATCATGTTCATAGGAAGAGTTCCAACAAAATACCTCGCCATGCTCATCTTTGTGGGCGTTTTATTTGGCGCGTTGGCTGTAAAGTTTGGCGTACGGGGAGAGACTGCCAAAAACAGAATCACTAATTTTGTGACTGGCTCTGAATTGCCTTTTCAGGCAAAGCACGCACGTATCGCAGTGGCTACCGGTGGTGTGACAGGCAAAGGTCCGGGTAACAGCGATCAACGAAATATTTTACCACATCCCTACTCAGACTTTGTATATGCGATCGTCATTGAAGAATACGGAATGATCGGAGGGGTCATCGTTATTGTGCTATACCTGGTGCTTTTGCACCGTGGAATGAAGGCCGCCTATAATAGTGATCGTGCGTTTGGAGGATTGCTGTCAGCAGGATTAAGTTTTGACCTGGTGTGTCAGGCGCTGGTAAATATGGGTGTGGTTGTGGGGTTGGGGCCAATTACGGGCCAACCCTTGCCGTTGATTTCCATGGGCGGTACCTCCATGGTATTTACAGGCCTCGCCATCGGAATTATTCTAAGTGTCAGCAGAGGCGAACGCGATCAGAAGTGGCAACCAAAATCGGCCGAGACTGCTAAAGAAAATAGAAATGTAGCAACGCCGAAAGCAGCAACGTATTCATGAGCGAAGCACAACCATATCGTTTAATCATTAGTGGTGGAGGAACCGGAGGACATATTTTTCCGGCTGTTGCTATTGCTAATGAATTCCGCAGCCGTTATCCCGATTCGGATATATTATTCGTTGGCGCAGAGGGTAAAATGGAAATGTCACGCGTTCCTGAAGCGGGTTATAAAATTATTGGTTTATGGATAAGTGGCTTACAACGTAAGCTTACGTTTTCTAATTTTTTATTTCCTGTCAAGCTTATTGTAAGCTACTTCCGAGCCTTACGCATAGTAAAACAATTTAAACCCCACGTCGTGGTGGGTACTGGCGGTTATGCAAGTGGCCCGATCATGATAGCCGCCACGCGTTGTAATGTCCCGACAGTGATACAGGAGCAAAATTCGTATGCTGGATTGGCAAATAAACAAGTTGCTGCAAAAGCCTCTAAAATTTGCGTTGCATATGAAGGGATGGAGAAATATTTCCCTGCTGATAAAATTGTACTTACCGGAAATCCCGTCAGGAAAGATATTTTAACCATCGAATCAAAACGTGAAAAGGCGTTAACACACTTCGCGTTTAATCCCGAATATAAAACGTTGCTCATTGTCGGTGGAAGTCTTGGGGCACGTACCATTAACGAAAGCATTATTAACGGGATAGAAAAGTTAATTGAGGCACAAGTCCAAGTTCTTTGGCAAACTGGTAAAGGATACTACGAGGCTTATAAAACGCGGCTGGCTAACTATGATTTGCGCAAAATTCGCGTTCAGGATTTTATGCGCGAAATGGATCTCGCTTACGCCGCAGCGGATGTCATTATATCGCGTTCCGGTGCATTGAGTGTCTCAGAAATTTGCATTGCAAGGCGACCTGTTATTCTAGTGCCGTCGCCAAACGTTGCTGAAGATCATCAAACAAAAAATGCAAAAGCACTAACCGATAAAGACGCGGCGATTATGGTAACCGATAATGAAGCGAGTGTCCGGTTAGTAGACGAAGCGCTTAAACTCATATTTAATAAACATCGCGGCGAAATATTGATGGAAAACATCGCGAGACTGGCCAGGCCCAATGCAACCCTGGAAATAGTAAATGAAATTGAAAAACTGTTACCTCAAAAATCGGGTGCAGGCAATAGTCAAACGCAAGAAACGCAGTCGGGGTCAAGCGGAAAAAATATTCAATACGGAAGTACAGGAACATTGCAAACAGTGATGGTAAATAGAGATAAACAGGCGCGATAGTGAAACTTGAAGATTATAAACATATTTATTTTTTAGGTATCGGTGGCATCGGCATGAGCGCACTTGGCCGCTGGTTCATTAAGAAAGGGTTTAACGTATCCGGTTATGATCGCACAGTTACTACGTTGACTGACGAATTAATAAAGGAGGGAATGGCGATTCATTTTGAAGACAGCATCGATAACATTCCTCATGAAGTCAGGGACGAAAAAGAAAAAACACTGGTAATTTTTACACCCGCGATTCCAAAGAATCATGCGGAACATAATTACCTCAAGGAAAAGGGATACACTATTCTGAAGCGCTCGGAAGTATTGGGTCTAATTACAAAAAATTATAAAACAGTGGCTGTTGCCGGAACGCACGGAAAGACTACAACATCCTCCATGATTGCCCATATTCTGAAAGTCGCAGGAAAGAATATGGTTGGATTTTTAGGAGGCATAACCACGAATTATAGTTCCAACTTAGTAATGCATGGAGATGTGAGTGCGAATACCATTGTAGTCGTTGAAGCGGATGAGTTTGACCGCTCGTTCTTGCGTTTATTCCCTCAAATAGCTGTCGTCACATCAGCTGACGCCGATCATCTGGATATTTATGGAGATCACAATACGCTTATCGAATCTTTTAAAGACTTCATAAAACAAATCAATCCCGGGGGCTCACTCATTATTCACGAGTCGATCGTGGAGACGTTAGCAAGCGACATGGAGCATGTGACCAAAAGTATTTACAGCATGAGCCGGGGACAATTTTTTGCCAGCAACATTATCGCCAAGGGAGGATTTTTCGAGTTTGACCTTCAAGGTTTTAGTAAGGTTGAGCACGTTAAGCTTGGTGTGCCCGGTTTTCATAATATTGAGAATGCAATTGCTGCGTCTGTAGCAGCAAGTCTTTGCGGCGTTTCCGTTCAGGGAATAAAAAAGGCCCTTGAGTCTTTTACGGGTGTCAAAAGAAGGTTTGAATACATCATAAAGTCTAAACGCGTGGTGTATGTAGATGACTACGCCCACCATCCAACGGAAATCGAAGCATTTTTAAAATCTATGAAGTCGTTGTATGCAGGTAGGAAACTTACGGTCGTGTTTCAGCCGCATTTGTTTTCCCGTACGCGCGACTTCGCAGAAGGATTTTCCAAAAGCCTTAGCCTCGCGGATGAATTATTTCTCATGGATATTTACCCTGCGCGCGAACTACCGATTCCCGGGGTGGATTCTGACATGCTTTTCAAGGATATAACAAGTCCTGTCAAGGTCCGCTGTGGAAAGGCCGACTTGATGGAAAAATTGAGTACTGTGGATATAGATGTTATTGTAACGGTAGGAGCAGGCGACATCGATACTTTTGTTGAACCAATAAGAAAGATGTTAACAGCGAAATATGAAATTTAAGTTTAGCCTTAAACGCGAGTTGAGAATTATCGCTGCGATAATAATCGTAGGGGGTATTATTGCATTTACCGAAAGAAAGCAAAATGATATATCAATTAAGGATATCGCTATTAAAATAGACAACGTTCAGGAGAATCATTTTTTAGATGAGGGAGATATTATAGATCTGATGCAACTGAGTAAAGAAAACTTAGCCGGAACCAGCATCGATGCCATTAACTTGAAGGGTATTGAGAAAAAGATAAAAAAACAACCGTTCATAAAAAACGCAAACCTCTACAGTGATTTAAAAGGAAACCTGGTTGTTCGTGCAGAGTTACGCCGACCTATTGCCCGGATAGTACGCAACGATGGGCCCGATGGATACATCGCAGAAGATGGAACGATTATGCCTGTTTCTGAAAAATTTACGTCGCGCGTTATTCTGGTGAGTGGCCCTTTTGTAGCTAAAATGTTGGAGCAAGATAATATGAACTCCAAAGAAGAGTCGAAACAAATTCTGGATCTTATTAATACCATCAGGGCTAACGAGTTTTGGAGCGCTCAAGTTGCCCAATTGGATATTGACAACAAAACACGCGTCACCATGTATCCGCAAGTTGGTGATGAACGAATTGAATTTGGTAAGCCGGAAAATATAGACGTCAAATTTAGAAAATTGATGATTTTCTATAAGGAAATTCTTCCCCGAACAGGATGGAATAAATACAACAGGGTGAATCTAGAATATGAAGGACAAATCGTAACAGAATAAAAAATATAACAACCACTATAACTCTTTACAAGATGGAACACGAAAAAATAGTAGTCGGGCTCGACATTGGCACAACAAAAATATGTGTGATAGTGGGCCGCAAAAATGAATTCGGCAAACTCGAAGTACTCGGAATGGGTAAAGCCGAATCGGAAGGTGTTGTAAAAGGGATCGTTTTCAATATTGATAAAACAGTGTACGCCATAGAGAAAGCTATACGCGAGGCTAGCGATCAAGCCGGCATAGACATCGCTGTGGTGAACGTTGGAATTGCGGGCCAGCATATCAGGAGTTTTATTCAACATGGTGGAATAACGCGTTCCTCTAAGGAAGACGAAATAGCCATTGAAGATGTAGAGCGCCTTACGCAAGATATGTATCGAATGGTGGTACCTCCTGGAAGTCAGATTATCCATGTCATGCCGCAAGATTATATGGTAGATTATGAGGATGGAATTAAAGAACCTGTTGGCATGTCAGGGGTGAGGTTGGAAGCTGATTTTCATATCATCACTGCTCAAACAAATGCGATTAACAACGTAAATAAATGTATACGGAGAGGTGGATTGGAAATTCAAGATCTTATTTTAGAGCCATTAGCGTCTAGCCTTGCCGTTCTTAATGATGAAGAAAAGGAAGCGGGTGTATGCCTCATTGATATCGGAGGTGGAACGACGGATATTGCGATATTTTATGATAACATTATTCGTCATACCGCTGTGATACCGTTCGGTGGTAACATTGTTACGAACGACATCAAGCAAGGTCTGATGGTGCTGCCGCAGCAGGCTGAACAATTAAAGACGCGTTTCGGAAAAGCAATCGCTGAAGAAGCAAGTCCAAACGAAATCGTATCTATTCCAGGCATTAGAAATCGCGCAGCAAAAGAGATATCGGTGAAGAATCTCTCCAACATTATTCAAGCGAGAATGGAAGAAGTTATAGAAATGGCCCATGCCGAAATTATCAGTTCAGGATTTGAGAACCGATTGGCAGGAGGCATTGTGATTACCGGGGGAGGTGCTCAACTGAGTAACCTCAAGCAATTAGTTGAATACATGACGGGTATGGATACTCGTATCGGCTATCCGAATGAACACCTTGGCAAAACTAAAATTGAAGCCGTGAAAAGTCCGATGTATGCTACGGCAGTCGGCTTGGTACTTTCGGGTTTTCGCTCTCTTGATGAAAGAGAGGATCGTTACAAAGAAGCTCGCGAAGTAGTGAAAGCTACGAAAGTGAAGAAGCCCATCGGAGCCTCCAAAAATTTCTTCAACGAGATTTTGAATAAAACCAAAAACTTGTTGATTGATGATCTGGATGGAAAAAATGAGTATTAGAAAGACAGAAATGCTTTAAAAAAATTAAAACAATCACTTTAAAAATTTAATTATGTTCGAAACAGGATCCTACAAATTTGAGATCCCCAAAATCAATAACCTGCAGTCCATCATCAAAGTGATTGGAGTAGGAGGGGGAGGAAGCAATGCGGTGAATCACATGTATAAACAAGGCATCAAAGATGTTGAGTTTATCGTGTGCAATACTGATAATCAAGCGCTCAGTAACAGTCCAGTACCTCACAAACTTCAAATCGGTGCAAACTTAACTGAAGGTCTAGGTTGTGGAGCGAATCCGGAAGTGGGTAAAAACGCTGCTCTCGAAAGCAAGGAGCAAATTCGCGAAATACTTATGGGTACAAAAATGGTTTTTGTAACGGCCGGAATGGGCGGAGGAACGGGTACGGGAGCTGCCCCTGTGATCGCCAAGATTGCGAAAGACATGGACATTCTCACCGTTGGTATTGTAACAGCGCCGTTTTCTTTTGAGGGTAAGAAGAAGATGGGCCAGGCTGACCTTGGATTAGAAGCGCTCCGTCAGAATTGCGATACTGTCATTGTCATTCTTAATGATAAGCTGAGAGAGATTTTCGGTAACCTTTCCATTGGCCAGGCTTTTGCTCAGGCTGACAATATTTTAACAACCGCGGCAAAAGGTATTGCGGAAATTATCACGTTGGCAGGCTATGTCAATGTTGATTTTCAAGATGTGCGAACCGTCATGCATAACGCTGGTGCCGCTGTTATGGGATCAGCTGAAACACGCGCTGAAAACCGTGCAATGAAAGCAGCTGAGGGTGCTCTAGCCTCTCCGCTACTTGATAATCGTAATATTATGGGAGCAAAACGAATCTTGCTTTCGATTATCTCAGGAGAGGAAGCTGAATTGCAGATGGATGAACTTTCAGAAATAACAGAATACATTCAGGATCAAGCCGGCGATGATGCTGAAATGATTTTTGGTCATGGTGTTGATCCGGATTTAGGAGATCGCATTCGCGTTACGGTAATTGCTACAGGATTTCAAACCGACTCGCAAGTAGGATTAAGTAAAGTTCAAGAAAAGAAAGTTCATGACCTTGACCGCTCTCAAGGATGGCTATTTACTCCTGATAATTCGGTCAATGAAAATAATGATTTTGAGGTGAGAAAAATGATTGAAATCAAACCCGAAATCATTGAAGAAAAGCCTGTGGAACGTGAGTTGGTGTTTACGGGTCCTTTTAACAAAATAGAGGAGCCTGCAAAGAACGAGGACGAAGGTGAAGATAGCCTGCTGAACGAAGATGAATTTGACAACATAGATCAATACAGCGATCAGGTTGTGAGTGAGGAGGGTATGATGGAATTGCGATCCACTAAACAACGTCTGCAACAACAAGCTAAAGAAAGACAGGAAAATTTGAAGCAGACACGCAAGCAAGAAATGACGAAGGAGGAATTCAACGAAAAATGGGCACTGCCAGCTTACCTGCGAAGAGGTGTTAGCATGCAAAGCGTTCCCCATTCGTCTCAGCCTTTTATTTCCAAGTACAATTTAAATGATGATAATAACTTATTGGGCAACAATAAATTTTTGCACGATAACGTAGACTAAGTGTTGTGAAGGCTTTTTACGGCTTTTTCACAATTCAACGAGATGGCATTATAGCGTGCTGGTGTTTACTCCATTCGTAGTGGTTGTTGGTGGTAAATATTTTTTGCCGACGCTGGAATGCCAATTTTTTAACTTGATGTTGCGCTATTTTTTATTTGCAGATTAGTTTCAGCAAATGGCGCAAGAGGATGAATGCCGGACGTTAACCACGTTCGGCATTTGTTTTTTTACCGTTACTGGCAGCTTATTATTTCGTCCGTGGGAGAATTTTTTCAGATTGCCTACCGTTAATAATTGGTAAGTATCCCTGCAATTTGTTCCTTCGTTTTGCAGAACGAAATTTTAAAACGTTTCATGAAATCTTTTCTCGGAGAACTTGCAAAAAGTATTTACGAAAAACATCGTTCGTTTGATGAGGTTACGATCGTATTTCCAAACAGACGAGCAATCCTGTACTTTCGGAAGCATTTAAGCGCTTTACTCAACAAGCCTGCATTTGCACCCCGACTGGTCACTATCGAAGACTATTTTTTAGGCTTATCAAATCTTAAAATTCCGGATAAGCTTGAATTGATCCACCGTTTATACACTGTTTATAATGACATTATCTTAGATGCTTCCTCATCGGAAAATACAGAACATGAGCCCTTTCACCAATTTTATTTCTGGGGCGAAATGCTTTTACGGGATTTTGATGAAGCGGATAAATATTTAGTTGGAGCAAGCCAACTCTTTAAAGACCTTAGCCACCAAAAAGAACTCGATTCAAGCTTTGATTATCTCACTGACGAACAGCGAGAATTCCTCCAGAATTTTTGGAGCTCCTTTCATGAAAGTATAACGGAAAATAAGAAGAAATTTTTAAAAGTTTGGAATAGGCTCAACCTGCTCTATGATACGTTCAAACAAAAGCTTTTGGAAGAAGGCCTTGCTTTTGAAGGTATGTTACAGCGAATCGTCGCCGACAAAATGGTTGACGGCTTAAAACCGCAAACAAAGCACGTCGTATTTGCTGGTTTTAATGCGCTTACAAAGGCTGAAGAAAAAGTCATTAGCTACCACGTTCAAGAAGGATTTGGCGAAGTTTACTGGGACATTGACGAATATTATGTAAACAATAACACACAGGAGGCCGGTAAATTTTTTCGGGAGTATCAGAACCACCCGGTCTTAGGAAAGACTTTTCCAAACGATATACCTTCTAACTTACTTTCCGGGTTTAGAAAGTCATTTGCAATTGACGCTACTGAAAGCGACGCTTCTGATACCACGAAAACGGTACGCATATTTGGTGCAGCCCAACCCCTTAGCCAGGCTAAACTGATGGCTCAGGTATTGAAGGAGGAGATTGCAAAAGGGATCAATACGGAGGATACCCTTATTGTCTTACCTGACGAAAACCTTTTGTTACCTGTTTTGCACAGCGTTTCTGGTGATGTGGAAAAGCTCAATGTTACGATGGGTTTTCCAATTGGAGCGACACCTGTATTTAACCTGGTGGAGATGCTGATAGAAATGCAAATAAACAGTAAGGGAAATGAGTTTAATCACCGCGAGGTGTTAGCTCTATTAGGGCACCCCTACTTAATTGCTGAAGATGCAGGCGTAGCCAATGAAAAGCGAAAAGAAATATTGAGCCGGAATTGGGTACATATCCCAATGGGATATTTAGCCTCTAAAACACTTTTACATCGTCTTATATTTAAACACGTCGATGATAGTATTTTGACGTACCTCCGAACCATTATTACAGCGATTGGCAATCTTGAAGCGATAACTGATTTTGACAAAGAGTATATCCTCCATTTTATAAAACTTTTTAATAGGGTTCAGGAGATTGCCGGTGATGCTTACCAAATTAAAAATGGAGTATCTGATTCAACGCAGATTAAGCCAGTTGTAAAATCATTTCATGCATCATTGAAAGCTTTTCTAAGGCTCTTCCGGCAATTAGTTCAAACGCACAAGATACCTTTCAGTGGAGAACCTCTCAAGGGTTTGCAGATTATGGGAGTGCTTGAGACACGTAATCTCGATTTTAAAAATGTTTTTATTCTTTCTCTAAACGAGGGTTCTTTTCCTTCCTTTGGCAGCAAGAGTTCTTACATCCCTTTTAGTATTCGTAAAGCCTATGGTTTGCCTACGGTGGAATATCAGGATGCGATGTATGCGTATCTTTTCTACCGAGTAATTCAACGGGCAGAAAATATATTTTTGTTTTATAATACTGAAACCGATGCTTTGGGTCAGGGTGAAAGCAGCCGGTATTTAAAGCAATTAATTTATGAAAGTGGTTTAAAGATGGAAAGGAAAGTATTGCACGATCCGATTCAACCTAATATTTTAAACCCAATCATCATTCAAAAGGATAAGGGAGTAATTGAGGCCCTTGTTAAGCTCAATGAAGGTAATATCATGTTTAAGGGCATTTCTCCATCTGCTCTAAACACATATATAGAATGCCGGCTGCGATTTTATTTAAGGCACGTCGCGAAGATTAAGGAACCAAACGAAGTTGAGGAGGATCTCGACGCGCGTGTACTCGGGAATTTTTTGCACTCCGTCATGGAGTTGTTTTACAAACGCGTTCAAGACGAGAAAAAAAACGCTCAAATTGTTCCTGAAGATTTTGCTCAGGCTGACGAGAAGATTGATCGTCTTATCGACGAAGTTTTTATTAGTGCGTACCAGCTTGACCCGGGAAAACCGGTAGTGTATGAAGGGCAGCGTTTGGTAGTGCGCGAAATTGTAAAACGTTTTGCACATCGAATTATCGAAATGGACAAAGCTTATTCTCCTTTCTCTATAGAAGTGTTGGAACAAGGTGGCCTGGCTTATACGGTTCCGATCAACCAGTACCCTGG
>CAZAHL010000072.1:0-5269 GCA_964484845.1 uncultured Chryseolinea sp.
CCGATATCCGAAATCAGCACGCCGGAGCGGTATCGAAGGAAAAGTCTTCATCGAATTTGTTGTCGATAAGGCTGGCACGTTGCGCGACCTGAAAGTATTAAAAGGCATCGGCGGCGGATGTGATGAAGTTGCAAGTGAAGCCTTAAGAACCAAAAACAACTGGATTCCCGCTAAGGTGAAGGGTAAGCCCGTGCTGCAAAAAATGGTGTTGCCTATAGCTTTTAAGTTGGGATAAATAACGGATCAATCGATCGGATCATTGAAGAATTAAGCTGTTAAACCCTTGAATCAATACCTTGTATTGATTCCTTAAGGGAACTCTGCCTCGAGAAAAAGTGTAGAAAAGCTCGCCATAAGCTTCCATTTGCAGACTCTTATGATTCGTATGATTAAAGGATTCTCAGGATTGAACAATTGCAGTACTGAAATTGAAACAAAATCAAGCCAATCCCCTGATCCTAAAAATCAAGGTTCAGACATTGAGTGGCACAACCGAAATTAAATGCGCGCGTGAGGGATAGAAGCGGAAAGCCCGAAGTGCGTTGGGTTTGCGCGTGGCCGGACTTGTAGCGGATAGCCCGACCCGAGCCTCGAGGGGCACGCCTAAAACGTCTGAACCATGATTCGCTTGATTTAAGGATTATTAGGATTTTGAAATTGAGAGCGGGAATTGAAAAAAATAATATCGCATCGTGGGTCGATAGAGGGTTATAGGAAAGAGTTTGCTTTATCGATAAATTGACTTCATAATGCTTTGCATGACGATATCGCACATGAAACGGCTACTCGGTTGCCTCTCGTTGGTTTTTCTCGGCGCCTGCTCGCCTGACAAACAAGATGCCTCCACATGGCCCACGTTCGGTCATGATGTTTCCAATAACAAGTTCTCGGCGCTGAGTGACATTGATACTTCGAATGTTGCGCGGCTGAAAGAAGTCTGGCGTTATGAGGATAGTGTAGAAGGTGGTGGAGTCTATTTTAATCCTGTGATGATGGACAATCGTCTCATCGGACTGATGCCTTCCAACAAACTCGTGGCTCTCGATGCGTCTACAGGTAAATTGTTGTGGGAGTTTGTTCCCGATACATCAGACATTCCGAACTGGTCGAAGGGAATGACGTACCATCCGGGTAATCCTGATCGTATCCTTCTCATTTCCGGCGGTACGCTGTATTCCATCAATCCGGAGAACGGTACCGTGTTCAAGGAATTTGGTAGCAACGGCCGCGTCGATTTCTATGAGGGACTGGAGGTGCCTGACTCTATGCGTACGCGTGTGCCGGTCTCCAGCAACGCGCCGGGTGTCGTGTACAACGATCTCTTCATCGTGGGATGCAAAGTGCCGGATGAACTTCCATCGACACCAGGCGATATCCGCGCGTTCAATATAAACACTGGCAAACTGGAATGGGTCTTTCATGTGATCCCGAAACCCGGTGAGTTCGGCGCTGACACCTGGAGCCCTAACGCCCGCCAGCGCAACGGTGGCGCTAATTGCTGGGCAGGGATGGCATTGGACGAGAAACGAGGCATCGTATTCGTCCCGACTGCGTCGCCTTCTTTTGATTTTTATGGAGCGGATCGTCCCGGTCAAAATCTTTTCGCCAACTGCCTGCTGGCGCTCGATGCAAAAACAGGCAAGCGCATCTGGCATTTTCAAACCACACACCACGATCTTTGGGATCGCGACAATGGTTCTCCGCCCAATCTTGTTACCATCAAGCGCGAGGGAAAAGAGATTGATGCTGTTGCGCTCGTCACGAAGATGGGTTATCTATTTTTATTTGATCGCGAAACAGGCGAATCGTTATATGGCCTGAATGAAGTACCTGTTGATACCGTCAGCAGCATGCCGGGAGAAAAACCCTGGCCCACCCAACCGATGCCTCTGAATCCGCCATTTGCGCGCCAGGGATACCAGGAAAAGTTCTTTGGCCGTTCTTCTGCGTGGATCAAAGAGGAGATAATCAAAAACAAATACAAGACCGGCATCTATGAGCCGCCGTCCATGGAGGGTTCGCTCCTTCTCCCGACAGCGCATGGTGGGTCTAACTGGGGTGGCGCTTCGGTCAACCCCGAAACACATAGGCTGTTCGTTAACTCGACCGACATTCCGATGATCCTGAAACTTACTGATCTGAAAAAAATCCGCGCGGCCAACCAGCTCAACCCTGAAATATTGTTCAGAACATACTGTAGCAACTGCCATGGCGCCGACAAAAAAGGAACGGCTATGGGTCCTGATCTTTCATCGCGTGTGAAAAAATACAAAAGGGCGCAGATCGCGAGTATCATTCAGAAAGGCGCTCCGCCGATGCCCTCGTTTGGATTTTTGTCTCAAGAGCAGATCGCATCGATTGTCGCGTATGTCAAAGACACCGTAGTACAACAATCCTTCGAGACAGCAAACATTCCGCAGAACAATGAACCCTATGGCTTCAATGGATACAGTTTTTATCTTGATCCTGACCGCAATCCTGCTATAGCCCCTCCGTTTGGTACAATGACTGCCATCGACTTGAACACAGGCAACATCGTGTGGCAGGCTCCACTCGGCGAAGATCCTAAATTCAAAAAGATGGGAATCGCGAATTCCGGCATGTTCAACCGCGGCGGAGGAATTGCTACTGCAGGAGGTTTAATCTTCATCGGCGCTACAGGCGATAACATGTTCCGCGCGTTTGATCAGATGACAGGAAAAGTGTTGTGGGAATACCAGTTACCCGGCATGGCGAGTTCGATTCCCTCCACCTACGCTGTTGGTGACAAGCAGTACGTGGTGGTGGCGGTGAATGGGGAGCAGGAGAATGGTTTTAAGGGAGGGTATGTAGCATTTGCAAAATCGTCTGAACCTTGATTCGCTTGATTGAAGGATTATAAGGATTGTGGGAAGTCAATGTGTGAAATCAAAACATTGAAGCACGAATGACTAACTAACATTCGATTACAAAACAATCAAGTAAATCTTCTAATCATGCGAATTAAGGTTCAGACATTCATGATAGCACAAGCCATCTTCATCGGGAAGGCTTCCATTACCTCGAAATCACCTGGTAGGCTTTCTCGCCATTTAACTCTGTCAGTCTCACAACTTTGGTTTTCTGAAGATCGTCGAGCATGGCGTTGATAGAAGGTTCATGCTGGAGACCGAGGTGGGTGATGAGGTCACGATGTGTTTTAATGCTATTGGGAGATTTCCGGAAATCGGTAATGAAATTCAAAATATCTATTTTTTTCATGGTTGAATTTTTCACTTGGGTTTAACGGAAGAATGTGGAGGAAGTTTCGACCATGATTCGCTTGATTGACCGTGATTCGCTTGATTGGAGGATTATTAGGATTAGGGGCTGCGTTAAAAAGAATGTAGCACGAGTCAGACCACGGCGCACATTTTATTGAAAGTACAATCAAGTAAATGCCGACTTGATTCGCTTGATTTAAGGAATGTAAGGATTTTCGGAGTCAATGCGCGATCAAAAATTTAGCACGAATCACAGGTTGCACCTCACTTACTACAACACACAATCAAGTAAATCTTCTAATCCTTTAAATCATGGTCGAGCTTGTTATTATGCACGCGCTTGAACTCTAAACTTCTCTGTCCAAAATTTAGCAGAAGTCCAATATGCATTTTATAACATTCAAGATAATTCATGGCTTGTGCCAGGTGTACATCCTCTAGTTTGATTACGGCTTTTATCTCAACCATAATTGAGTTCTCTACGAAAAAGTCGACTCGGCGTGTGCCTATAGCCTTGTCACGATAATAAATTGCCATTTCTTGTTCTCGTATAAAATGCAGATTGTCAAGTTCGAACTCAATGCTGAGCGCACGCTGATAAATCACTTCTTGAAAACCACTTCTCAACGTGCGATGTACTTGCATAGCGCATCCTATAATCCTTCGTGTTAGCGCTTCGTGGACCATGATTTTTAGGATTTAAGGGATTCGCAGGATTATTAAATGCGGCAATTAATTGCGAAAAGTAGAACAAGTTTGTTGTTTAAGCTCGTTGACAATTGTCTGGTTTTCCTGATAAAGTGGGACCATGATTTAGAGGATTTAGAGGATTTGCTTGATTGGGGAGTATTAGGATTAGGATTAGGGGATGAGGTAAAAAAATTGGGGCGCGAGTCAGACCACGGCTCGCATTTTATTAAAAGTACAATCAAGTAAATCCCTCTAATCCTGTAAATCATGGTCACTGAACTGTGATAGATCCTTTTGCTACATAAAGAAGTTTCGGAACTTTATTCTCTGGATTAAACTCATAGCCAACTACAAACATCCATTTAGATGGTTGCGGCGCAGTGATCATAACGATTACCTGATCGTTATGAATCTGACCACAGGCTACGGACAGAATGAGTTCATCGGGTTTTAGCTTGTGGCCCTTTCTCTTTATTTTCTTTTTATCGGTGACGATGGTTACGTTTTTGATAGTGCCTGGCAGATAATTCAAAACACATTCATGGGCTTTGATGTAAAGTACGCGAAGGGGTTGCTCTTTTTGTATGGTGCTAATCGTAGAATCCAGTGCATGCTTATAGATACCTGTCTCATCTTTTAAAAGCAAACCATTATTTTGTGCGTACGAAGAAAGGCATACCAACGCGAGGAGTAGGGTAAAGGAAAGGTGCATCAAGCTAAGGTAATGATAATAGATAAACGAACAAGGTGGCTGTTTACAGATAGCGGATGATTTTTTTACAAGATATAGCCACCCCGCATGAGGAGAGTATGAAATCCGTACGCGCATCGGTATTATATCGCGCAGTTCATCATTCGATATTTGATCGATGTTTCTTGTTCTTCGAGTTGAACACCGAATATCGAACACCGAACAATGAATGATGAAGGAACGGTCTCAACGTTCAGTTCCAGATTCAATTTTTAAGGTTTTCCGTGACAGAACATCGCAGATTGAATTCGCATATTTTCGTAGCAGCAGTTGTATCTGATCCGTCAATTAATAAAAAAAAATCAACTCAGAATTAAATTGCTAGATCAAAGGTATTTTCACCGTATACGAACTATCACTTTCAACAATTTCAATAGGCTTTGAAACCAGATATTGATAGAGTGATTTTAGATTTCCCATTCCTTGATTGTTGCTGGTTTCAACATGGCCTTTTCGATTGATGTTGTTTTGAATAAGGAGAAAGGAATCGCTGTTGGAAACAGAGATTGTTAGCGAATTCGCGGTGGGTTGTGTTTGAAGTTTCAGGTTTGAGGTTTCTGCCTGCCTTATTTGCACGTTGTATTAA
>CAZAHL010000072.1:5369-23708 GCA_964484845.1 uncultured Chryseolinea sp.
AAAATTGGGTATGACGGGTTGCGTTCGATGTTTGAAGTTTCAGGTTTGAGGTTTCTGCCTGCCTTATTTGCACGTTGTATTAAATGTAACCGAACTTCTATGGGACAAGGAAAAAATTGGGTATGACGGGTTGCGTTCGATGTTTGAAGTTTCAGGTTTGAGGTTTCGGGCTGCCTTATTTGCACGTTGTATTAATGTAACCGAACTTCTATGCTCTATGCAGAGGCCGTTCTTGATCGTCATTGTAAGGATAGTCTCATAGCTGGGATGCCCACGCGGGAAGAGCAGTGACTTTAAGAAAACCTGCAACCTCAGCGATCCGAAACCTCAAACCTCAAACCTCGAACATCCAACTTTCCCTAACGAAAAACGCATCAGGCTCCGGGTTAGCGGTACCTGATGCGTTATCAGAAACTCAAGCATCTACGCTTAGCCTAGGTGCAAAAAAGCTCGGTCGGGAATTAATCCTTCGTTTACTTTTTTGAGAAGACTTAAAGTTTCTTCGTGGTTTGTAGCCACGTCCCCTTCAATTGCATCGTGCAAGTGACGATTCACGTAAGGGTCCATGAGACCGTGTGCAGTTGCCATAGAAGCCAAGTTCTTGATGGTGATTCTCATCTCACTCATCAGGGCTTCCATTTCTTCAAGTTCTAGTTGGTCTGTAGTTGTCATAAGTGGGGTAACCCGCAATCGAATGAATAGTTCCCCGTGCGGATCATTTTTTAAAAGGATTTTGCTAAAAGCGGCTTTGAGAGGAGAAATATAACATTAACTAAAAACTTGATTCATAGTCTCATAACATGTCGTTCGGGATGTCTATCGGAACACGAGGCAAGGAATTAAAGTAATGCTCGTCAAAAAACTCGGTTGCTATGTATGGAAAATGAACGCCAGGCGCATCCTGTATATATCAATCTTAACCCTATGAAACAGAATATAAGGATCGCCATTCCCACCCCATGTCATGAAAAATGGAACCAGTTTACCCCCACAGCAAAAGGAGGCTTCTGTTCTTCGTGTCAAAAGGAAGTCATTGACTTTACAACGTGGAATGAGGAAAAGTTAAAGGTATATTTCAAAACCATGCCGACGAATTCGTGCGGCAAGTTTAGAAAGGAACAACTCAAAGTGTATTCATATACCAATCCCCAAAGGACCCCTACTGCGTGGTTATCGGTGGTGTTGAGTACTTTGCTCATGGTATTTTCTGCCCGGTCGTTGAGTGCGCAAGTGGATGGAAAGTCAGCCCAGCGAACGGAACAATTCGAACCGGATGAGAAAGGCGAAATGGACGTTAAACATAGGCCGATTCCATTAATAACGGAGGTAAAAGGAGTGGTTAAGGCGAACGAAGGGGAAGTGCTTCCGGGGGTGAACGTTTTGGTGAAAGGAACCCAAGAAGGCACGGTTACCGATGAAAAAGGAAGGTTTTCAATATTAGTAAATCCCGAGGCGACGCCCGTTCTGGTCTTTTCATTCATTGGGTTTGAAACGGTGGAGTATCAGGTTGATGTTGCCCAGCAAAAAAGGGATATCGATATCCAGTTAAATGAAAGCTTGCAAACCTTGGGGGAAATCGTGGTGGGCGGTGCTTTCGGGTATCGTTGGTTTAGTCCGCGGAGGTGGTGGTGGGGAGCAAAGGCGCTGGTGAACTAGTTTTGGAGTGTATGAAGTTATTAAACTTCCTGTTACAGATTCTTTGTACTGTTGACTAAGATGATTTTATCAAATTGCCCGGGCGGACTGTCTATAGGGGAAGATTCGTTTTTCAGCTTCCCTGCGCACCTGTTATATTTAGCGGGGCGCTGGATTGCTGAAAAACACGGCTGATGAAAAAAACAATGGTTATTATTTTAATCCTGGCGGGTCTTTATATCCTTGTATGTGTGCTGATGTTCGCCCTGCAGGAGAAACTGATCTTTTTTCCACAGAAGCTGGAAAAGGATCATGCTTTTAGCTTTCCCCAGCCTTTTGAAGAAATAAAGATCTTGGCGGAAGATAAAAAAAGTCTCCACGGATTACTGTTTAAAGCTGACAGCTCAAAAGGTCTCATCTTTTATTTACACGGCAATGCAGGTTCGCTGGATGCCTGGGGAGGAGTTGCCGAAACGTATACCCGTCTACAGTACGATATTTTTTTGCTCGATTACCGGGGCTATGGGAAAAGTGAAGGAACTATTGAAAGTGAAGCACAACTTTTTCAGGATGTACAGTTGGCCTATAAGGAGATGCTTAAACGGTACAGTGAAGACAAGACCGTTGTGTTGGGTTACTCTATAGGGACTGGCCCGGCGACAAAACTTGCTTCCACGAACCATCCGAAGTTATTGATCTTACAAGCTCCCTATTATAGTTTGACGGATGTGGTGAAACATACTGTTCCTTTTATTCCTGGTTTTCTTTTAAAATATAGATTGGAGACCTACAAATACATTCAGGATTGTAAGATGCCCATCGTTCTTATTCATGGAGATCTGGATGACGTGATCTATTATGGCTCGTCACTTAAGCTAAAAGAACTCCTAAAAGAACCGGATACCTTGATTACCATCCCGGGGTTAGGCCACAACGGTATGACGTATCATCCGGAGTACGTCAAAGCAATGGCGAAGATCTTAAGTCAATAAAGTGTAAACCATTGCCCCACGCGGGAACCGCAGCCACATCGAGGAAACGTGAAAGCCCGGCAGCACGAAACCTCAAACCTCAGACCTTAAACCTTAAACTTCAAACCTCAACTCCTTTCATCTTCTCCAATTTCTCCTGCAACACAAAGTCTATTCCCCAATCCTTTAACGCCTCTAGTACGGGGATAAGGGCTTTGCCTTTGGGTGTAAGAAAATATTCTACCCGGGGTGGGATCTCCGGATAGATGACGCGTTCTAAAATGCCATCTCTTTCAAGGTCGCGAAGTTGGGTGGTGAGCATCTGGCGACTGATATGTTTCAGCATCATGCTGAGCTTTCCAAATCGATTGATATCGTGATTGATTAGATGAATGATCAAGACTTTCCATTTCCCTCCGATCACATCCATGGACGCCGTCACCGGGCAGTTTACCAAATCAGAAATTTTTATATTCATAACATCCTGGTTATCAGCATTAGTCTTAAAATAATGACTATATCCGTATTTAATACCTAGGCGCAATATACAAAGTATTGCGTTAGTCTTGCTAAACAGTAGAAAAGATTCAAGATCTGTAAGGACACCAGACTTGCATCCGGCTCACGGCTTTGTCCAGCCTCGTGCGTACTGTATCAACAATTAAAAAAATATTGATATGAAAAATTATGTAATCACAGGATCGATCGGTCACATCAGCAAACCTATCGCTGCCGGACTCGTGCAAGAAGGAAAAAATGTAAGCATCATTACCAGTAATGCAGACAAGGTAAAAGAAATAGAAGCGCTTGGTGCTAAGGCGCTGGTGGGCTCTGTAACGGATCTCGCATTTTTGAAGAAAGCGTTTGAGGGTGCAGAGGTGGTTTATACGATGATCCCTCCTATCTGGCAAACGAATAACTGGCGTGCGTCACAACAGGAGGTAGCCGTCAACTATACTGAAGCAATCAAAAGCAACGGCGTAAAATACGTTGTGAATCTCAGCAGTATAGGTGCGCACCTGGGCAACGGTGCGGGCCCAGTCGATGGAGTAGCTGACTTAGAAAAATTGTTGAACCAGGTTGATGGCTTGCATGTGAAGCACCTTCGTCCTTCTTCGTTCTATTATAATTTTTTCAGCCAGATTCCGATGATTAAACAAGCCGGTATCATGGGCGCGAACTTCGGAGCTGATAAGATTGCGCTGGTGCATACGGATGACATCTCGGCTGTCGCGCTGGAGGAATTAAAGGACCTGAACTTTACAGGAAACTCAGTGCGGTATATTGTCAGTGATGAACGTACCGGTGCAGAAGTCGCAAAGGTATTGGGTGATTCTATTGGAAAACAAATTCCATGGGTTGTGTTTACAGATGAGGAGCAAAAACAAGGTTTACTTGGTGCGGGACTTCCGGAAACACATGCACAGGCATTCACGCAAATGGGTGTAGCCGTACGGAATGGTAAGATGCAGGAAGACTTGTTCAAGGTGCGGCCCGCATTTGGTAAGCATAAGCTGGAGGATTTTGCGAAAGAGTTTAAGAAAGCGTATGGGCCTATAGAAGTCCCGCAAGATTAACGGGTGCGGGGTCGGCCTTTTTAGCGCAAAGGCCCTGAGCAATGCATGCAGTGAAATGCAGAGACGTTAATGAAACCTCTCAATTTTTGCGTGCAAAGCTCTAGGACCTCCCCTTTTGCATTTTTTACACACGTTATTGAAAATTGGTCCGTAGGCGAACAGTCGCGACCTGCTATATAAATGGATATTAAGACGGCAGACATACCTATGTCTGCTTTTTTTGTTTTCTATCATTCTTTTTGCCAGGCGTAAGAAAGCAAACGAAGTTCCTCTCTTTATTTTAATACCACGTCTATCTTTGAGGTCCATAATTCCCCCCGTTATGAACCAACTTTTTAATAGGCTTCTAAAAACCCAGGGCGTGAAAGTAACGCTCTATCTCATTATCTCCCTTATCCTGATCGATACCTTTCTCACGTACCGGTATAAGCTAGCCCTCAATGATAATATTGAAATCCAAAAGAACCTGGATGCCATAGCTGTCAACAAGGCAACGATCATTTCGAACCTGAACAACATTGACATGAGCTTGCGCGGATACCTGCTCGTGCAAAATGAAGCGTTCCTGGGAACGTATAATAAAATTAAAAATCAAAGCGATCCTACCATGAGATACCTGGAGGCCAATCTCCCAGGTATCGGCATACCTGCCACGTCGCTGGCAGACATGAACAAGATGCTCGATAATTACTTCAAGCTGATGGATGAAGTAATCGTGCTCGGAAAGGCCGGAAATATGGAAGAAGCCCTGAAGATCATTAAAGAAGATCACGGTACGGCTGTATGGCAAACCTACATGAACCTTTCCGGTATTATTGATCCGGTTATTCAACAGCAAAAAACGGCAGAAGAAGAAAAATACGAGGGGCTTCTTAACATGAGCTTGATCTTCCAGTTCATTCTGTTTATTGTTGGAATACCCACGTTATTGTATATGATCATTAATCTTTCGAGGGGTAAAACGAAAAGGACTCATTTATTCCAGCAACTTGATAAACAAAATCGCACGCTCATCTTTGATTCAAATAAAGAAACCGATATCGAGGACGAAGACAGTATCATCGGGAACATTATTACCAACCTAACCAAAGCCGCTGCTTTTATAAAAGGTATTGCTAAAGGCGACTACGATGTAGAATGGGAAGGCTTCAGCACTGCCGGATCGGATTTAAACAAAGAGAACATCTCCGGTGAATTATTGATCATGCGCGACGAAATGAAAAAGAAGCGCGAAGAAGGAGTCCGCCAGCAATGGGTTAGCGAGGGACTGAACAAAGTTTCTGAACTTATCCGCGACAATCAAACAAACTTTGAACAGCTGTGTGAAAAAACCGTTTCGTTCATTGTTAAATATCTGAACGCCCAGCAAGGCGGCCTTTTTGTCTTGAACGAAGACGAAGAATCCGATCCGCATATCTCTCTGGTAAGTTGCTACGCATTCGATAAAAAGAAATTCGTTACCAAACGTATTGAAATTGGTGAAGGTGTGTTGGGTCAGATCTTTCTGGAAGGAGAGCCGGTTTACCTAACCGAGGTTCCGAATGATTATGTAAAGATCACGAGCGGGCTAGGGCAGGCGAACCCCCGTTGCATTACCATTTATCCTATGAAACACAACGAGACCGTTGTCGCCATGATCGAAATTGCTTCCTTCACCCCGTACGACCAATACGCCCTGGATTTTTTGGCAAATGCCTGCAAATCCATTGCCGCTTCCGTCATGGCACTGCAGAGCAGCGTAAAAACGAAAATGCTCTTGGAAAAATCTCAACAACAAGCAGAAGAAATGCGCTCCCAGGAAGAAGAGATGCGCCAGAACATGGAAGAACTCGAAGCCACCCAGGAGGAAATGAAACGAAGGGAGACCGACTTGAAGAGTCACCTTTCGCAGCTACAGAGGTAGTTAGTGAGAGGTAAGAAGTGAGAGGTAAGAAGTAAAAGGTAAAAGGTAATCGGTGATCGGTAAGTGTTGTTGCACTGTATTAATACAGGCTTTTACCGATTACCTCTTACTTCTTACCTCTTACCTTTCTCCCCACGCCCTCCGAACTCATCACCACCCTTTTCATCGTCCCATCGGAGTTGTAGTACAAGTAGTCAATGCACACGGAGCGCCGATGGCTTCCTCCATCTTTCAAACCGCCTGTGTGATAAAAAAAATACGATCTTCCTTTAAAGTCGACAATCGCCGGGCGGTTTGTTTCACAATTTCCTGCAAGCTCATTCACGATACCTTTAAATTCCCACGGACCATGAATGCTCCGGCTCATAGCATAGCCAACTTTTTCGGGGAAGCCATATCCATAGGAAAGATAGTACCAGCCGTTGCGTTTATGGATGTGCGCTCCTTCCATAAAATCCGGTAGTTCGATGGCTTTAATTTGGCTATCCAATTCGATCATGTTGTCGTTAAGTTTGGCGTAGTAACAGGTGTTCTTCCCCCAAAAAATATAGGCTTGGTTGTCATCATCTATCAGTACGCTGGGATCAAAATTGTCGCTTCCGGGAGTCATGTTAAATTGATTGGTGATCAGCGCGGAACCACGTGCATCTGCAAAAAGACCGATCGGCATCGAAGCTATCGCTACGCCTATTGCTTTTCCGGTGTTGAAAGCTGGACTGGTGGCCACATACCAATAAAATTTTTCGTCCCGTTTTACAACGGAGGAAGCATAGGCATTGCTTTTTGCCCACGTGAAATCAGTGGGTTTCAGCAGCGCGGAATGATCCTTCCAGTGGACAAGATCCTCGGAAGAAAAGCACAACCATTCATTCATCCGGTATTCATGCGTACCCGGTGGGGCTTCATCATGCCCAGTATACAAATAAACGGTGTCGTTATATACAATGACAGTCGGATCTGCCGTAAACACGTGCTTTATGATCGGGTTACCCATTTCCATAACAATTGAAATTTGTTTTTTTATATTTCAGTATGAATGGATAACGCTATTTTGAAATTTTTGGTTAGGTCCCTATTTTGATTTCTGTCTTATTCGAGATTTAAGTGGAGAGCCTCAGAGAAAATGCACGAGAGAGGTCGGCCTTATCTCTGAGTATCAACCTGATCTATGCAATGGCTTTGCGCCTTTGCGCCTTTGCGGTAAAATTGCATTTCTTCGCCATTGCCCCAATAAATACTATTTTCGAACTCTATTTGAGCGTCGCCCATGCTGAAACATTACTGGATCACCACCCTCCGAAATATTCTTCGCAGCAAATTGTTTGCATCCATTAATGTTATCGGACTCTCCATCAGCATTGCTATCTTTCTAGACCTAACCGGTGTTAGCAGGTGAGATCGTAATTTTGAAATATACAAACCTAATATGAAAAAAATAACACGAATGTGGCATGGTAAAATAAAGGCGGAGCATGCCGATGAATATTTAAAGTATGTGGAAGATACTGGAATGAAAGATTATAGAAACATCAAAGGAAATCTCTCTTCCAAACTTCTAAGAAGGTTGGAGGGAGACGTATGCCATTTTTTAACCGTGACAGAATGGGATTCTTACGAAAGCATTAAAATGTTTGCGGGAAATGATTATCATAAGGCACGATATTATCCGGAAGACAAAAAATACCTTTTAGAATTTGAAGAGTACGTTGTCCATTACGAAACGTTTGAGTATTAACATCAACGACTACCGGCTTTAAAATAAAGCAAGCTGGCATCAGGCGATCAATATTCTCTGCCTTTCATAGTGAAGGCAAACAACACCAGATTTAAAAGCTTTACTTTTCAGCAGTTTTAATTTAGTTCTTTCTTTGACGTTTCGGAAAAGTGGGATTCCACTTCCCAGTAGAATTGGGTTTACGAAGATCCAGTATTCATCAATTAAATCCAGGGCTGTGAGGGAGTGCACAGCAGTGGGGCTACCGAAAACCAGGATTTCTTTATTTCCGCCTTGGTGTTTTAGCGCCGTAATTTTCGGCAAGAGATTATCACCAATGATGGTTGTATTTTTCAAATTTTGTCCCTCCAACGACTTTGATAGAATAATTTTTGATACGCTATTATACCATGTTGAATGTTCAATATCGTGTTTAGAAGCATTGGGTTGCTCCGCTGCTGTAGGCCAGTAACCTTCCATCATCTCATAGGTAACTCTCCCATACAAAGCCATATCTGAACCATTGGTACGATCGCCGGCATAGTCAAAAATTTCTTCGTCAACATTAATCCAATCCATTTCTCCGCTGGGTCCTGCAACAAAACCATCCAGGGATGTGTGCATGAATGATATTAATTTTTTCATTCGTTAAAAACCTTTACATCTTAAGATAATTCCAAACTATACCATTACCGCACCGCATCCCTTTGCGCTGTTGCTATGCCAATCGTCAATTTAAAATCGTCAATCAAACCAGGTAAACAAACGACTGCGAGTTCATGCTGAATTTATTTCTCGTAAGATTTTTTTCTTTCATAAAGTATCCAACGATAGTCTCTGAATATTCCCGTTTGCATTGAAAGAATTTAGGAGTTTTGTCGATCTTATTCGTTAGTAACAGTCCTGCTAAAATTTTACGATCTCTAGCGCCAATTTCATTGTCAGGTTTAAGCTCCTTCGTTACCGCGCCGATAACGGCGTTGATTTCTTCTATCTGTTTGTCCGAAAATTTTGCCATGATTTCAAATTAAATGAATAAGGTGCAAAGATGAAGAGAATATCTAGAAAATAAGCGAGTTTCGAGTTTTGAGTTTAGAGTTTAGAGTTTCGGGTTATAGTTATCGTGTGCGCGATTCAAGTGTCAGGGTATGCCGAGCCCGCAAGTGCGCCTCAAAGTCGCAGAGGTTCCCGCGTGGGCATACAAAGTTGTGCGACTACCAGCAAAGATCTTCTGGCTTTTATAAACCAGTCACTTTTAAATTCTAACTTTCACATGTGCCTTCGTAGAGAGGCTTGCTCGTCAACATGTGATGCGAACAGGCGCGACGCTTCGGTTACATTTAATGCAACGTGCAAATAAGGCAGGCCGAAACCTCAAACCTGAAACTTCAAACATCGAACACAACGACGCGATCCCCGTAACGTTTTAGGTCAGTTTAACAGTTAAAATTCGTAATTTCCATTCATCATCAACTTTCCTACTATGACTACCCGGAGATCGTTCGTTAAGAAAGCGTTTGGCGTAGCAGCGCCTTTGTCATTGACATCCTTTGCAGCCAGTGCGCTATCAGAGGATATCTCCGATGCCTTATTGAAGCTCAGCCAAATTACATCTTCGGAAGCGGTCAATGATGAAGAACTTTGGGCTAGGATTGCACAAGCATACACGGTTTCTTCTTCGATTTTAAATTTGAACAACGGCGGCGTAAGTCCCCAACCAAAAGTAGTGCAAGATGCTGTAGACCGCTATTATCATCTCAGCAATGAAGCACCCACCTACTACATGTGGCAGATACTCGACAAAGGCCGCGAATCGATCAGGCGGAAATTAGCAGACCTCGCCGGCACATCACCCGATGAGATCGCTATTAACAGAAATACCACGGAGGCGCTAGCAACAGTAACGTGGGGGCTGACCGTCTCCAAAGGGGATGAAATCGTAATGACCAAGCAGGACTATCCAAACATGATTCACGCCTGGAAACAAAAAGAACTTCGCGATGGTATCGCCATCAAATGGCTGAACTTTAAATTGCCTATTGAAAATGATGACGAAATTGTAAAAGCGTTTATCTCATCGACAACTTCCAAAACAAAGATCTGGCATATTACGCACATGATCAACTGGACAGGGCAGATCATGCCAGTAAAAAGACTCTGTGAGGAAGCGCGTAAAAGAAACATCATATCTATTGTCGATGGGTCTCATACTTTTGCACACCTGGATTTTAAGATCTCCGACTTTAACCCCGACTACTTTGGCACCAGTCTGCACAAATGGCTATGCGCTCCCTTTGGGACCGGTATGCTGTATGTCAAGAAAGAAAATATTGCAGCTCTTTGGCCTTTGTTTCCGAACGATAAGCCGCAAGCACCCGACATCCGTAAATTTGAAACCCTGGGAACAAGGTCCTTTGCTCCCGAACAAGCTATCGGGCAGGCTATTGATTTTCATCATGCCATTGGTAGCAAGCGAAAAGAAGAACGCTTGCACTATTTAAAACGCTACTGGTGCGAAAAGGTAATGAAGCATCCGCGTATAAAACTAAATGTTTCTTTGAAGCCCCAATATTCGTGTGCGCTTGGAAATTTTTCAGTCGACGGACTTGAACCTGAAGCTGTTGCCTCGCGTTTATTCTCCGAATTTCAAATCCATACAACGGCCATCAAATGGGAAAACATCAGTGGCGTACGTGTCACGCCACACGTCTACACCAGCACCAAAGACCTGGATAGATTCATTGAAGCTGTTCTTAAGATAGCCGCCAGCTGATTAACATCCCCTACGCGCACCCCTGCTCATCGATCGTCATTGCTCGCTGCAATTTTGCAGTCCCCTGCTAAGAGCCGTCCTTACACCTACCCTTGAAAGAAAGACCTTGCGTTTATGTAAAATCATCTTTCATAAAAAAAAATATGCATGAAAAAGATAGTATTCAATTATTATACAATTGCGCTAGCATTTAGGATGGACAAGGCGATGATGAAATACTAAAACTAACCATAGAATGATGAGGTACCTCTGCGTCTCTGCGCCTTAGCGGTAAAATGTATTTAACCTTAATAATGCACTTATTATCCAACACTCCACATTCATCATACTTTCTTTAAACACACCTTAAATTGCCTTTTTCTTTTATTGAGTGTAGCTTATAGCCAAACACGAGCAACTTATAGTATGGAAGCAGCATTAAAACTTCCCGTTGAATATTCATTGATTTCATCAAAGGCACTAGCGGGTATACTGATTCCAGCCTACAATATTCCTATAAACTCAAGCGTGATGTTTATTCATCAGGGCATAAACGATACTTATCTTATTACCTCACGGGATAATAGGTTTATTCTAAGAATTTATAGAGTCAACTGGAAATCATTCGATGAAGTTAAAGCAGAGTTGGATCTCTTACTGTTCCTGAATGAAAACGGATTATCCGTATCCTATCCATTATCTGACAAGTCGGGCAATTTCATTCAAAGGATTGATTGTCCGGAAGGAATTAGATTTGCCGTTATTTTTACCCATGCTTCCGGAGAGAGTTTATCTTCCTTAAATCCTCAACATGCCAATCTCTTTGGACAATACATGGCACGTTTTCATCAACTAACTGAAAACTTCAAACTAGAAAAACTCTCAAGAGATTATACTGTTAACGGAATCCTGACTAACACTATAAATTCCCTGCGATCATTACCCAACAATAGCGGTGGAGCTTATTCGAAGTTTGAAAAGATGCGTTATCAACTTCAAGAAAAGTTACCCACGAAAACTTTAAAGGACGTCCGAGCAGGTATCTGCCATGGCGATCCGCATTATGAAAATATATTCATTGAAAACTCCTTGGGCAAAATAACGTTATTTGATTTTGATTTTTGTGGTCATGGTTATTTATTATATGACTTAGGAAGCTTCTATCGATATGAAAGGAACAGCCAGGAAAACAAGGATAGTTTTTTTGAAGGATATGAAATGATTAGGCCTTTAAATCAAACGGAAAAAGAATTATTACCCTATTTTGAAGTTCTCATGCGGATCTTTCATTTAGGCGCCCGAGCAAAAAATGCAGATGGAATTAAAAATCCTAAATGGCTACAGACTGATATTGAAAAAACAATTGTTGATATCGATGAACAGGTGGCAAAAATCGGAAAATAAATAGGTCAATAAACTCTTCGTATTAGGCGTTTCGAACACTGCATTCAGGATAGACAAGTCAACCCAAAACTATTTTAACAATTCAATCATCATTTGGAGAGACCTCCAAAATGAAATTAATACTTTTCGGGCTATTCATTTTCTTGTCCGCGAAACTAACAGCGCATGCAGTTATTCCACCGTAAACTGATATCCGATTCCTTTAATTGTAATAATCTCCACGGTCTTATCTTCCTTTAGATAATCACGAAGTTTGGTAATATAGACATCGAGGTTGCGTGAATTAAAAAATGAATCATCACCCCAGAGTTTCATTAAAATATCTTTCCGGAGCAGCGTAGCATTTTTATTTTCATTCAGCAATTGCAGCAATGTGCTCTCCCGGTGAGAAAGTTTTTTTACGGTTGCCTCAAACTTTAATTCATAACGAAGTGGTCTGAATTCATACTTACCCATGCGTAGGATCTCCGGCAAGGGTGTATTTTTTTGATTGACAAGCTTCAGCAGATTATTAACGCGGATAATCAACTCCTCCATACTGAAAGGTTTTCGTATGTAATCATTTCCACCTGCTTCAAAACCCTTCACTACATCGTCGGTTTGATTTTTAGCTGTAACGAAAATGATCGGAACATACGGACTAACCTGACGGATCTCTTTCGCGATAGCGTATCCATCTTTGGTTGGAAGCATCACATCAAGGATGCAAATGTCCGGTTGCACCCGGACGAACGTTTCGGAAGCATCCTTTCCATCGGTTACCGTGTGCACCTCAAAGTCACGGCTTTCCAGACTCTCCTTTACAATGCGTCCTAAAAAAGGCTCATCCTCCACATAAAGAATTTTGGTTTTTGACATAGTTAAAAACAGAAAACATCAAGACCACATGGTTCTTTCCGACTTCCTCTATTTTGGTAGTGTTATAATAAACTGACTTCCTTTTCCTTCTTCACTTTCTACTTCAATTTTTCCATTATGTTTTTTGACCACCCCTGCAACATAATTAAGGCCCAGCCCATAGCCTTTCACGTTATGAACATCACCTGTAGGTACACGGAAGAATTTATCGAATATCTTTTTCTGATATTCTTTGGCAATCCCGATACCGCAGTCACGAATGGAAAATTCCAACTGCAAAGGGGACGATCTCAATTGCAAATCAATGGTTGAATTACGGGGGCTATATTTTAAAGCATTGTCAAGAAGATTGTAGAGAACGTTTGTAAGATGTATTTCGCTTCCTCTAAGTTCAAAACCAACGCCTTCCTCCTCGTAATGAACGACAACATGTTCTCTTTCGAAAACAAGTTTCATGGAGGAAAGAACTTGTTGAACGATCGTATGAAAATTCACGGTTTCAGCAATAAACAAAATACCTGGAGTTTCCATGGCGGATGCCTTCAGGATTTTATCCGTCATCAGCGTAAGGCGGTTAAGCTCAGTTTGTGCAATTGCTAAGTACTCTCTGGTGCGCTCGGGATCCTCAAGGGCATTAAAATCTTTTAACGCTTCAAGAGCAACGCTAACAGTCGAAACCGGGGTTTTTAACTCGTGCGTTATATTGCTGATAAAATCATTTTTCAAATCGTTGAGCCGTTGCTGTGACCTGAGGTTATGATACATAACGATAAATGAAGTTACGATGACGATCGTAAGGAGAGTGGAAAATAAAATTTGAGGTGCAATTTCTTTTGCGATCCGAGCCCGGATGGCAGGAAAAACCGCAGCGTATGCATGCATCGGGTTTAGACTAACGCGCTCGGTCACTAAGGTATCGCGGTAGGGCGCAGGTTTCTCAACATCGTTATAACTATCGGTTTCATTCAAGATATCCATGGGGCGCGACAATTCAAACCTGGGGGCTGCAATAAAAATATGCCGGACTTTAAAAGGGGCGTCACTGTCCGAATCTTTGAGCGCTTTTGCATAATATTTTTTAAGAAGGCTTAATTTCAATGTATCTGGACCCATGCGTATGAGAAAGCTTCGCCGTTTTTTGCCTGGCGCAAGAATAGTTGATGCCAGCGGCTTTAAAAAATCGACAGATGAATCCGCTCTTTCTCCGGAGGTAATTAGAACCTGTGTATTGGATTCAACCATGTGGCTGTCGGCAGCATGATAACTTACGTTAAAAGAATCGCTACGTAGGCCTATCGTTTTATGGAATGCTGGGCTATCCATATTTACTGGTTCAATATTTTTGACAAATAGAGAATCCCGAAGATTAAAAACAGTGCCCTTTAAAAGCATGCTGCTCTCTCTTCTGAAATCAGAAAATGCCTTCTCATAAGAACTTTTCAGCCAGAAAACCTGCAAGACCACCAGTAGCATCACACTGATGATCATCAATAAAAGCGTAAGCCTGTTTTTTGACTCTTTCATTCCTTCAATCCAATAACTCTATATCTCACCCTGTAAAGGTAACGTAGTTCGGGTTAAGGCAATTCGACTTTAACCTTAATTAACATTCCATTCAGAACCATTAACCTTCCTGCCTCATCCTTGACCGTACATTTACAAAAAGAATAATCGTTCATTAAATTTTTATCGCCCATGAAAAAAATAGTATTAGTACTTGGGATTGTAGTGTCTCTTGCAGCCGCTGAAATTGTGGTAGATCAGATTCCAGAAGGTGTTATTACCTACGAGGTAAAAGTTAATGTACATCGCACCTCGCCCAAAGAACGGGAGTCCATGAAAAGTAGGATTCCGGAATTCCGAACCAGTCAATACCAGCTTTTTTTTAATCCCAATGAATCACTCTATAAACCAGTAGAAGAAGAAGAGGATGAGGATGAAAATATCGAGCACGGAGGCGGTGCTGTACGCATGCGATTCCATCAGCCACGAATTGAAATGTATTTTGATCAGGCCGCGGCCAGGCAGATTACACAACAAGAGTTCATGGGAAAAGAATATCTCATTGAAGACTCTCTCCAGGTTTCGCCTTGGAAGTTCGGCATAGAAACCAAGACCGTGATGGGATATGCGTGCAAGCAAGCCATGTTCTACAACGAACAGCGAAAGCAACAAGTAGTGGCATGGTATACACCACAACTCAGACCGTTTTTAGGACCCGAAACTTTCAACACATTACCCGGAGCTATTTTAGAAGTTGATCTCAACGACGGTGAACGTGTAATGACAGCAAAAAGCCTGGACGCCCGGGCATTGAAAAAGTATGAACTCAAAATTCCAAAACAAGGCGTCAAGACAACCCAGGCAGAATTCCGAAAGATGGTAGAGGAGCATAGTGAGCTCATGCGGGCGAATGGGGGGAATGTTATTATTCGATGAGGGAGCAATGAGTAATGAGTAATGAGCAATAAGCAATAGGTAATAGGTAATAGGTAATAGGTAATAGGGCATGAGTGATAGTAGGCAGTGTAGCGTAATTGGTAGTAGAGGTACTTGGTAAATCGATTCGAAAAAAAATTTATATATGAAAAAACTTTTTATTGTTGTTATTCTTTTGTCTTCAACGGTTGCTATAGCGCAAAAGATGTCAATTAAAGGGTTGGTTGTTGATTCTGCTGGAGCGTCCCTGCCTTCTGCTACAGTGATGTTGTTAAGTTCAGCGGATTCATCGCTTGTAAATTTTGGTGTTAGCGATGGTCAAGGTGTTTTCGAAATAAAGAACGTAACGCCAGCTCATTATTTACTTAAAGTAACCTTCGTAGGTTACAAAACCCATTCGGAAAATATTCAACCCCCTACCTATGGTACCGTAGTGGATTTAGGTGTTCTCAAAATGCACGTAGCCAGGACGACCTTGGATGAAGTTGTAATTGCTGAAAAAATCCCGGTAGTAGTAAAGCAGGATACCATTGAATTCAATGCCAACTCCTTTAAGACAAATAAAAATGCCAACGTCGAGGAGCTTCTCAAAAAATTACCCGGCGTAGAAGTAGATCAAGACGGCAACGTAACGGCTCAAGGCGAACAGGTTAAGCGGGTAACTGTCGATGGAAAGGATTTTTTCGGCGGACGGGATCCAAAAATGGCAACGCGCAATCTACCTGCCGATGCTATTAACAAAGTGCAAGTCCTCGATAGAAAATCGGATCAGACCATTTTCACTGGGGTTGATGATGGTCAACGTGAAAAAGCAATTAATCTCGAATTGAAGGAAGAAAAACGAAACGGGGCTTTCGGAAATATGACGGCAGGGTACGGTACCGAAAATCGTTATCAGGCGAAGGCCAACTTGAACCGCTTTAGTAACGGGAAACAACTTTCCTTTCTAGGGATGGGTAACAATATAAACGATGCCGGTTTTTCTATGGATGATTATATGAACTTCTCAGGGGGAGCAAATCAAATGATGGCAGGAGGAGGAGGACGGGTTCGTCTAGAGTTCAATCAAGACAATCAAACGGGAGTACCCTTGAATTTTGGAAATCGGGCGAATGGTATTATGCAAACCTACGCTGGCGGATTGAACGTGAACAACGAGTTTTCAAAAAAAACGGAATTGAACGGCAGCTATTTTTACAACTTCCTTGATCACAACAAACTGCAGACAACTTACCGTGAAAATTTTTTACAAGGCGGAAAGTTTATTTATAATGAGAATACGCAACAAAATAATACGAATTCAAACCACCGGATGAATATATCACTCGATCACAAGATTGATTCTGTTAATTCCTTAAAGTTTTCCACAAATGCAACCTATAATGAAACGAGCCTGGATTCCAGAACAACAAGTCAGAATATAACACCAGATCAGATTGTACTAAACGAAAACGAAAGTCGCTCCCTTACTGAAGGCAATACTACCAATCTCAATTCCAATCTTCTGTTCAGGCATAAGTTTGGCAAAAAAGGAAGAAACTTCGCGGCTAATTTTCAATTCGGACTATCCCAAACACAGCAGGATGGCCGTCTCGATGCGACTTACAAATATGCTAACGACACTGAGGATCGAATTATTCAGCAGCGTAATGAGCAATCCCCTGATAACCTTTCTTATGGAGCAACGGTTTCTTACACAGAGCCGCTTGGAAATCGAAAATACCTGGAGACAAATTACAGTTTCAAAAAAAATAAAAATGAAGTGGACAGGCCCGTTTATGATCTGGACCAGGATGAGGAAGTCCTCAATGATAGCCTAAGCAATCGATACAGCAGCGATTATATTTACCATCGTGCTGGATTAAACTTTAAAGTAAACAGAAAAAAATATACGATGACGATTGGAGGCGGAATGCAGTCAACAGAACTAATCGGCGATCTCGAAATTCCCGATGTTCAAATTGATCGCTCTTTCCTGAACTTTCTGCCTGTGGTTCGCTTCAATTATGACTTTTCAGACACACGTCATTTGGGTTTTGATTATGAAACTTCTGTTCAGGAACCGACGATCCAACAACTTCAGCCCGTCCTCGACAACCGCGATCCGCTCAATCCGTATCAGGGTAACCCTCAATTACGGCCTGCTTACCAACAAAGCTGGAGAATGAACTTTAACACGTTCGATCCAGGAACATTTGTAGGTTTTTTTGCTTTCGTAGACATCGACTATACAACCAACGCCATAACGAACGCCATTAACAATGTGAATTTTGTACGCACCACAACTCCTGTCAATGTGAAAGATAACCTCAGCATAAATGGTGACGCAACTTTTAGTTTCCCAATCACTAAATTAAAAAGTCGATTTAATCTGACGGCAAACCTACGCGATCAATATGGCATTACTATTTTAGACGATTCAGAGTACAACATCCATCAACGTACCACTGGAGGAAATATAAGATATAACTATCACTACAAAGAAATTTTTGATGTAAGTCTCACCGGCCGGCTGAGTCACCAGAAAACGGATTATGAATTTCAGCAGCCTGATCAGACCTTCTTAAACCAAACGTATACGGCAGAGTCAAACTTAACCATTCGCAAGAATTATCAGCTGAGCGCAAACTTTGATTATCTGATTTATACAAGTAAGAGCACGAACTTCAAGCAGTCAATACCATTACTTCATGTTTCCATCTCCCGTTTCGTCCTGAAAAATAACAGCGGCGAAATAAAGCTTTCTGTGAATAATTTGCTCGATCAGAACCTGGGCGTGAATCAAACCACCGACATCAATTATATTGAGCGAACCACGACTAATTCCCTTGGCAGGTATTTTATGGTAAGTTTTACCTATGCATTAAATAAGCAGCTTAACCCCATGGGCATGCGCAGAGGTCGGGAAATAATGCGAATCATGCGGTAATAGATGTGAAGTCCTTGAACCGTTTCGCTTGTATTATTTCGGTGCAACGTTCATATGACAGAATGAGTTTGATAGCGTGCAAAATACACTTCACCGCAAAGGCGCTAAGAATTTATCAGCATTAAAAACATCGAGGTACCTTTGCGTCTCCGCGCCT
>CAZAHL010000073.1:0-23702 GCA_964484845.1 uncultured Chryseolinea sp.
GATACAAAAATTCAAAAAAAAAGCGAAAATTCAAAGAATTCACACCTTTTCTTTTTATTTAGAGAAAAATAACCAAACTCCAGACCCCGGATTTCATCCGGGGCTACTCATATTGAACCCTTATCGGGGTTCTTAAACCATTCAATATTCACTTTCAGTCTTTCAGTATCGTTAAGTAGACGGCTATAGAATTTAAATTTTGTCCCTAGTTTTATTCATACCCAATCAATTTCTAGAATCAGAAAAAAAATTCAGGTTTTGTTTTCTACAACAAATTATTTATTCATGCTCAACACTTGAACCAGCCACGTTTTCCACAACAAATAGATTATCCGAGACGTAAAGACTCAACCCACGACTACTCGAACAATTAATATTAATTGGTTTGATAATATATTATTTTGCGTTACGTAATCGAGGTGCTCATGAAGCTGGATTTTAATTGGATAAACCTTCTCATTCTCTTTGGAGCTTTCCAGGGATTGATTTTCAGTATTGTGCTTTTATTCAATAGAAAACATCCGGGTGCAAAGTTTCTGAGTGCATTCATGTTTGTGCTGGCCTACAACGGGTTCGAGACTTTTAATTGGAGTGGCGGTTTAGATCAGTATATTGTTTTCTTCGAACTGTTTTCCTTCGTGGTCATCTACGCTTTAGGACCAAGTCTCTATTTGTACATTACCACATTACTCTATCCAGACCAAAAGCTGTCCGGGAAAAAGATCTTCACACATTATGCCATTGTAGCGTTTCAGTTCGTTTTTCGCATGTTTATTTTTGTTCTCTATGTTTTGTGGAAAGTATATGATATAAAGTCAGAGTTTGTCCCTATACTCTGGGGTATATTCATGCTATATGCTGAACCGCTAAGTGTGATTGTTTTTCTGATCTATCTTGTTGCATCGGTTAATGTGTTCAGAAAAGCTCGTGTCCAGGCCAAGGTCAGGTCTGGTTCAAAAGAAGTGCATCTGGTAACATACCGATGGGTCAAAGCTTTATTAGGCTGCGTGGTGGTTTTGGGAATAATCTGGCCGCTAACGGTGCTGGCACCTCACTTTTTCGAACTGCCCTTTGGTCTACATTACTATCCAATAGAACTTGGGCTGGTGTTTTTTATTTATTGGATAGCTTTCGCAGGTTATTATCATACAAAACTAATCTATCCGCGACTCCCCAAAGGGCTATCCAATACGATATCTCCCTCAGAAGTGCAGCAGTATCGTTCCCAATTGGAGCACGCTATGGAACAAGACAAACTTTATCTTGATCCGGAGCTGAACCTGAAAAAAGTAGCCGATCATACCGGGATCGGTGCTAAGATCATTTCGAACATTTTGAACCAACATTTCCAGCAAAGCTTTAATGATTTCATTAATGCATACCGGGTGCGCGAAGTAAAAGAGAGGCTTCTCGATCCGGAAAACCGGCACATGACGATCTCGGGGGTTGCGCTGGAATCAGGGTTTAATTCGCAGGCTACTTTTCAGCGGGTATTCAAAAATGTTACAGGCACATCACCCCGGGAATATCTTGGTCCACAGGTGAAGAAGACGGGATAATATTCGCCTAAAAGCCATTAAAATACCTCTCATATCCGGATTTGAGAAGATCGGAACGCGAACAACACGTTGCTTTGCTTAAAAAGAAACAAGCAATGAAAAGTTACGTGCAAAATCTCATCTTGCTCTTCATGTTATCAGCCAGCTTTTCGACCGCAGGCCAGGACAAGTTCATGATACTCACGGGAAAAATTATCGATTCACAAGCACAGAGCCCGATACCCTTCGTCAATATTCAATTAAAATCCAGGAGCATAGGCACCGCAACGAATACAGAAGGAGAATTCATTTTTAAAATTCCAGAGAGTTTATCAGGGGATACTCTTTTAATATCGTGCATAGGATATAAAGTGGCTGAAAAGCCTCTCCGATCGATTGGATTAAATATTACCATCGCTCTTGAGCCCGCCACAGTCGTATTGGCGGAGGTTACTGTGAACGCACCTAGCGGTCTTGATATTCTGAAAAAAGCGCTTGCCAAAATCCCCGAAAATTATGACACATCACATGTACAGCTCACCGCTTTTTACCGCGAGCAGCTCCGGCTTGGGGATTTTGAATTAGCGTTTAGCGAATCGGTTTTAGATATCTATAAGACCTTCAAAGCAGATAAAAAACTAAATGACCAGATCCGGATCATAAAGGGGAGGAAAAAGAAAATCGACTTCGGAAAGGACCCTCAGTTTTATTTCTGGATCAGCGGCATTTCCAATGGAGCCCGCGGAAGTCTTGGGGAAGACCTGATCAAATACAACAAGTTAGGTTACAGTCCTATTAGTCCGAAGAATTTCAAGTACTATAACTATGATTACAAAGAGACAATTAAGGAGGGCGACCGTGACCTGGCTGTCATTCACATTCTGCCAAAGAAAAATTCAAGGAAAGCTATTTTTATAACAAAGATGTTTATTGACGAGGAAACTTTTGCCATCGTTAAATACGATTATGAAGCAACCAAAACTGGTGTCAGGCTCACGGAGCGAAAAGATAAGGGACTAGCATACGCTATCATGACGAAAGTGGTGGGGGCTACAGCAGATTATCATAAATTCCAGGCTTCCGTAACCTTTAAGCAATACAAGCACAAATGGTATCTTAATACAGTCACGCGCCATTGGGAGATCCTGATGAACAGCAAAAAACGGAATATGGTTAACAGGCCCTGGGTTTCTGACATGCACCTGATGATCACCGATATCAATACGGAAAATGTCAGGCCCATTACGGAGGGTAATATCGGAGACAACGAATCTTCTATTGGCAGTTTTATTAGTAACGACCCGGACGAAGCATTCTGGGAAAATTATAATATTCTGAAAGCAGTTGTTCCTGATTCACTGAAAACCAGAATGAAGGAATCAAAGCCCGACTCGGTAACAACTCCTAAACAGCATGTTTCAAATCGACAGAACGGTTTTACGCGCGGCGACACATTGCGAGGTAAACTGACACCCCTTAGAACATGCTATGATGTTACATTCTATCATTTGGATATAGCCATCGATATGGATCAACGTTCGGTGAAAGGAAATAATCTGATCCGCTTTATAGTTGAACAGCCTTTCCGGAAAATGCAGATTGATCTCTATGAGAATATGAAGATTGATAAGATTATTTACAAAGGTCAACAGCTCGCCTACACACGGGAATTCAATGCTGTCTTCATTGAATTTCCAGAAGAATTAAAATCTGGAACGGAATCTGAAATTAAAGTTTATTACGAAGGCATTCCAAAAACCCCGGACTGGTCTATTCCAATGAACGGAGGTGTATTGTGGGACAAAGATTCCCTAGGCAATCCGTGGGCGCAAATGGTTTGTCAGGGTTCGGGCGCAAGCTTATGGTGGCCGAACAAAGATCATCAATCCGACGAGCCTGATAGCATGAAGATATGGATCACTGTTCCATCAGAGGTCACAGAAATTTCCAACGGACGGTTAATACGCAAAACGCCGCAACCTGATAATCAAACGCGTTATGAATGGCTTGTAAGCTATCCCATCAACAATTACAATGTTACCTTCAATATTGGTAAATATGTTCATTACAGTGATCGTTACATCTCCGACGACACGTTGACAATAGATTATTATGTTATGCCTTACAATCTGGATCGGTCGAAGAAAATGTTCGCGCAAGTTAAACCGATGCTGGATTGTTTTGAAAAGAACTTTGGAAAATACCCTTTCAAAAACGACGGTTTTACATTGATAGAAAGCATTTATCCCATGGAACATCAAAGCGGAGTTTGCATCGGCAAAATCAATCAGGAAAATTCAGGTGATACAAACCCTCTGATGTGGCACGAGTCTGCGCATGAATGGTGGGGGAATTCCATAACATCCAAAGATATTGCGGACATGTGGATACACGAAGCTTTTGCAACGTATGCCGAAACACAAGTAATCGAACACCGTTTTGGAAAAGAATTAGCCCATGAATCAATGCTCGAGCAGGTTGATGCAGTACATTCTGAGGAGCCTGTTATCGGCGTCTACGATGTAAACCATATTCATTATGATATCGCCGACATGTATAGCAAAGGAAGTCTGATGCTCCATACATTCAGAAATGTTTTAAACAATGATACCTTATGGGTGAACCTTCTGCGTGATATCCAGCAGCACTTCCGTTACCAAACCATTACTTCCGATCAGTTGATTGCTTACATTAACCAGCAAACAAAAACGGATTACACCTACCTCTTCGATCAATATTTAAAATACACGAACCTTCCAATCCTAGAATTAGAGTTACAGGAGAAAGACAAAAACCTGATTGTAAAATACCGTTGGCAGGCTGATGTTAAAAATTTCAAAATGCCTGTGAAAGTAATTACTGCAACAGATCATTTTGAATTCATATACCCTACCTCCGATTGGAAAACTATTACGCTTAATAACCTATCGGTTCATGAATTTGATGTGGATGAGGAACACTTTTATATCGAAGTTAGCACGAATGAGTAGTTCAAAAGATTTACGAGATTAATCTCAACATCATCGCGTTTTTAATGTTATCTTCTTTTGAGACTCTCCCATTCTAATTGAATGAGCTAGTATCCTTGTGGATTGTTACACCATTATAGATGTGTAATAATCATACTCTCGATCCCCATTTTTATATCATGGCATGAAAATACTCTTTATCCTAATTGTAGCTGCCAGCTGTACGTTATCCTTATATTCGTATTCGCAAACCGGCCCTATTAGAATTATAGCAGACTCTGTTCCCAAGCTAAATACCGATACGACAAAATTTATCGCCCAAAATTCCAACCCCTTTGCACTCGTGGCCGGCGGAAGTAAGGGAATTGGTTATGGAATAGCAGAAGCCTTGGCGGTAAGAAAGTATAATTTGATTTTAATCGCCCGGCACGCAGAACCCTTGATTAATGCAAAAAAGAAACTGGAGTCTACCTACCATGTTCAGGTGGAAATATTACAATATGATCTGAGTGAAGAAGCTACCGCGTCACTCGTTTCAAAGTGGTGCATCGACAGAAACATACCCCTTAAAATGCTTTGCAACGTTGCTGGCCTGGGAGGAAGCAAAGATTATCTGAAGCTGCCGTTGGATACCCTTCGCTATATGGTTAATCTGAATGTAGAATCTTGCATGGCGCTTAGCCTATTACTGCTGCCTTTGCTGGAGAAAAATGCTCCGTCCTTTATTTTGAATGTGAGCAGCATGGCTGGCTATGCTCCTATCCCTTCAAAAAATATGTACTCTGCTACAAAATCTGCCGTTACTTTTTTTAGTTACAACCTTCGATATCAATTGAAGAAAAAAAATATCAGTGTGAGTTGTCTCACTCCAGGCCCAGTGTTTACGAAACCCAGCATAAAAAAAGATACAAAGAAAAGACTTGGATTTCTAGGCATGCAAATGGCCGTATCTCCCGCCAGAGTGGGCGAAATTGCTATACGCGAAACGTTGAATGGAAAAATGATCATTGTACCCGGAACCATTGCCAAAATTATGTCCGGCGCTCTAAGATTACTTCCGCGAGGTGTCATGGCATCAGCCTATGGCGCGCTCGGAGAGGAGAAGTGAAATTAGAAGATTGAAAAATTGGAAGATTGGAAGATTGAAAAATTGGAAAATTTCGGAACTTCAAAACTTTGAAGGGGCTAAAGCCCAAACAATATTTATCATATATCAATCCCCTAGCTGAAGCTAGGGGCAATTGATTTCGAACTCGAAAACTGAACGGATCATACGCACAACCTCAAACCTGAAACCTCAAACCTCGAACTAACTCAAAACTCGAAACTCAAAACTCGAAACTATTTAACTAGGTGCAGCCAACTTTTACAAGTTGCATGCCCATCTACAGACACTTCATAAAAGTATACTCCGGATGCGAGCCCTTCTCCATCCCAATCGTATTGGTAATCGGCAGCTTCGTATACTTTTTCTCCCCAGCGGTTATAAATAATCAGCGAGGTTTTAAAACCAAAATAGCCAGGTGTTAATCCATTTTCATCACCCAATTGTATGGTGAATGTATCATTTGCATCATCCTTAACCTTTGGAGTAATAACATTGGGAATGACCAGCTTGAAAACCGGCATGGGAATAATTTTCTCTGTGACACAGATATCCCGCACACCAACAAGCTTCACCGAATAGAGCCCATCTTGTTTGAAGTCATGCTCCCCTTCTTCAGCGTCAGAAGTTTGCCCATCTCCAAAATCAAAGAAAAGGCGGTCACCATCGCGTAGACTGTCCGTTAGGTTCTTTACCGTTATTTTTGGCCTGTCAAAGCACTCAGCACCTCTGTCAATTTCAAATTCTGGTTCAATCAGTGGAATAACATTTAACTGAACGGTATCTCGTCGAACGCAGCCTGAGGCTTCATTTAAGGATACAAAATAGCGTAGCGTATCCGTAGGACGAACCACGGGAGTTGCTTCATTGGATTGAAAACTTCCATCCTCACTAGTCCACGAATATTGAACAGCTCCGCTAGCCTTTAGCTGGTACGGCGATCCAAGACACAATGCGTCATCGTCTTGAACTTTACCCTGCGCAATAAAAATATTTACGATAATGAAAGCAGAATCTTCTACTTTACAAGTACCTGGATCTATTGCTTTAAGTGATACCGTATAACGTCCTGTTGATTTATATTGATGCTGTATCATGCTTTTATCCGTCTTCACTATCCGTGTTCCGTCCCCCAGATCCCATTCAAAAGTTTCGCCCCCCGTACTTAAGTTTTCAAAAACTATCGAGTCGGGAATGCATACTTTGTTTAGGCCGGGCATGTTTAGTTTTACAGAATTCGATTGAAGCCGAGCCTTCAGGGAAGAAAGATCAAACTTGAAAGCTGCGTTGTTGCAATTTACACTTCCATTTGTTCGCGACCATGCTTCGCCGGTGGTGGGAAAGTCTGACGTAGGACCACCCGAAGTATTCGATGATGTACATCCCGAACAGACCGCATGATAAACAATACCACCTTTATCAAAACGACTGGTTCCTCCGTCCACATGGGTTGCAGATTGCCGACCCCCCAGATACGTTCCATATAAAAATTCTGTCGCATCGTCTGTCAAAACCATAAAATAAAAATCGGATCCTGTAGTTGTGGATTGGAAAGCATCGCCGGTGATCGGCATACTTCGTGTATTACTACCCCAGTGGGTTGGAGACAGCCCATTGATGAGTCCTCCCCATCCGGACATGTAAATATTGTTACACTCGTTTACCAGAAATGCGGTTGGCGATATATCCGGGATCCCGCGCCTGGATCCAAATACCGTTGAAAAAACCAGCGTCGATAATGACGTATTGAATTTTTGTATAAACTGTCCGCTGCTTGGATTGCTGTATACTCCGGGCGTAATGGGAAAATTACCGCTGGTCTGTCCATAAACATAAACTTCTTCGGCTTCGTTGATGTCTAAAAAATACACCTGATCGAACGACGAAGTACCCGTGTAAGTAGCATGAAGGATGGTGTCTCCCTTGTTTCCTACATGCGCAATCCATCCGTCAGCACCTCCTTTTTGAAGCGTTTGATACCCACCACTTTTTACAGGAAAGTTGGTGCTGGTTGTTCCTCCCGCTAAAAAGATTCCGTTTTCTTTATCCAGCTTAAGCGTGTGCGACGCATCTGTACCGGTACCGCCTAAGAAGGTAGTCCATATTATGGCTGATAAGTCTGATTTAAGTTTAATCAGAACGGCATCAGTATCCCCTCCGTTATAGGTAGTATCTCTCCCTTTGGTAGCGGGAAAATTTCGCGATCCTGTTACGGAACTGATATACACGTTTCCGTCGGCATCGGCAATAATATCGCCTCGAAGTTCATCGCCATAATTTTTGACCAATGCTCCAAAAGAAGTATTCAGTCCATCGTTCAGGTTTCCCCCTAAAAAAGTGGAACTCAACAATTGCGCACCATTTTTACTGATCCGTGCTACAAACATATCCGAACCATTCGTATAAGGAATGACATGAGTAACTCCGACACCGCCATTAAATGAACGATCTAAGGCATTTGCTGAAGTTGGGAAGTTAAGGGAACTGGTAGTACCCAGTACAATCAATTCCCCTTGCGAATTCATCACGAGACTGTGTGGTGATTCTGAATTATTACCTCCCAGATAGGTAGCGTAAAGAAGTTGTTTACCTGCCGAATCATACTTTAAAATTGCGATATCGTAAAGTCCCCCGTAGGCTGTTTGAAAGGCACCGGTTGTAGCCGGGAAATTACCTCCGTTATTATGCGAAGTAACACCGGATGAATACAAGTTGCCAGCCTCTCCTGGCGTCGCTGTGCTGCCCCAATTGTCAGCGGATGACCCTGAGTAGGTAGAAAAAATCAAAAGGGGATCTATGATAAGTTCATAGCATGGATCATATCCCTGAGGAAAGCAAAACGAGAGTTGATTTCCTTCCAGGTAATATTCAACTGCTACCGCTACCCTCTTTCCATCGATCCATTGATAAGAAATGGGGCGCTGTTCCAGAATACTTGCAATTGAAGTTTTTACTTCCAGCATACCGTTGTTCAAGGCTAACGATTCAGCTCCTGAATATTCCAATAAAATCTGGGAAACGTCTCCATAGGGAGCAACGACGAGATCATACTTTACGTGCTGACCGACGGAATATACTTTCAAACTAATATCCTTGTATAGGGATGGATAGGTGAATCCATCGTAAGCAAATGCTTGTGAAGCCCAGCGATCAGTTTCATTTCCCAGGAAATAGCTATAGTATTCCGAGGATTGACCAAATGGAAGCGGCAAGGAGTGTTTATTTGAACCAATAAAATTTACTTCAACCGCATACCCGTTAATCATTTCATCCAACGGAAGACTTCCATCAGATTCATTATAGTTGTGATGGGACTGCTCATGCAACTGCTCTAGCCGTTGTTCATCCAAGAAGTAGTATTGGAATTTGCCGGCTTGAATCATCATGTTTCCTCCTGGCACACGGGCGGAAAAATGGATATTTTCAGGCCACTGATTTTTATTCTCAATGAATTTTATGACTGGCGTAGTATCAGCAATCGCCAAAATTCTAAAAAAAATAAACCCCATCACCAGGAATATTGGTTTGTAATTCCTGTACGTCCACAGCATATTAAAAAATTATGTAACGGCTCTGATTAAGCAAGATAGAGAATATTCGGTTATATAATGACTTTTGAAGATGCATTTCAAGGGCGTGAGACAGCTGATTGACGATTTTAGATTGACGATTGTAGATTGGATGCTCGATTCACATTTGTAGTGTTGGCAGACTCGTAAAAATGCTTTCACGCTGAGGCCGCAAAGCTAATTTCGCAAAGAACGCAAATAAACACCTTCGCGGTCTTGGCGTTTTCCCTTTTGCGTCCTCTGCGTGAACTGCATTTAAATTCAGACCTACTCATGCAAATCGAAGCACTCAATCTACAATCGTCAATCGTCAATCTAAAATTGTCAAAACATAAACCCCAGCCTCACATACCCTAACGTTCCGTCTACTGAATGGGCAGCTTCCAGTGATAAAACGGCGAGGTTAAAAGGTGTAAACCACACTCCACCACCCCAACCCTTGTGCCATACATCTGACTTACCAAATCGAGCCGAAGGATCGCGTCCCGATTCATCTTTATACCATACTCTTCCGATGTCACGGAACCCTAAAATACCTAAACTCGCCGGAAATAAATAAGTACGAATACTGAACAGCTTGATCCTCATTTCCAGGTTTGTGTAAAACTTCCTGTCACCATAAAAACGTGTTTTCCGAAAGCCTCTTAGTTCCGTTTTTCCGTCTAGTATTTGCGCTTGATAAAATTCGTAATTTCCTGTATTCAACCCGCCTCCTATGCGCGCGGCAAAAACAAACCTGGAGGGAATGCCAAACGATTGGTAAATGGAAGCCGAACCCTCATAAGAGGAAAAATTGTTAGCGCGCACATCTGTGCCAACCATGTTCCTTCCGGATGCTTTTACCATGACCCCCCGGGAGGGAATCTGATTGTTGTTCCTTTTATCAAATGTAAAATCCCAGCTCAACCCAAGGTAATTGTTGTATTCAGAAAATAAATCGTATGGAAGCGTTGTTGCAAACTCGTTGATAAAACGATCCTTATCAGTTTCTTCCATTTCAATTCGCTGTAGGGCCGGTCCTATCTTGAGCGATCCAAAACCACCGATCTTACGAGTTAAATACGCTTCTAATTTAACTTCTTCAAATCGAAACCTGTAAAAATCAATCGGACGCTCAAGATCATAAGAAGGGTTTTCATGAATGTTCCGGTCGAAGGTTGTTTCATTACCCATTCCAAAAAAATTGTTTACATAATTAGGAGCTTTTATATCCGCATTTACCGCCATGCCCCATCTTCCGATAACATCCGTAAAATCGCCGCGGTATAAAAAGTTGTAAGAATTGGTTCTTGGTGCAATGCTTGCCAACGCCAAATGGCGACTCTTAAAAGGAACTTTCCGAAAGCCTTCCTTTTGATAATAAAACCCTGCTCCGAGAAAAAGTCCGTCATCCGGATTAAAATTTCCTAAAATTAGCGGCGCAAGACGATCGTATTTAAAAGCTTTTCTATCGTAGATATTTACCGCCGGGTCTGATGAAGTTCGATTTCCTGTCTCACCTGCTGAGGTTATCTGACTTGTTTTCGCAATATCATAAAACAAGGTTCGATTTCTAAGACCTCTTGCATGAGAATCATCTTTTAACAAATCATCACCATCGCCGCCAATGATTCTTACTAAAATACTTTTTGGAGACGACCCCGCTAGTACAAATTTATCGTCACCCCCTAATCCGTAAATCCGAATGGATTTTGTTTCTGAGAATTTGAATAAACGATCGTATAAACTTTTTCCCGGTACTCCATCCTTATCAACCTTGAACATCTTTACCTGTACATTTCCATTGGGAAGCCTGTTTACTTCTACTTGCTCCTGTTTGTTAGAGCCGACGATGTCAACATCCCGAGCCAGAAATTTATAATGCGATTGAGCATAAGTAATAAGTTTGGACCTGCGCGCTTTTAATTTTCGAATGACCTCGTCGCCGTGCAGCTTATAAATTTCTTCAGGCCATTCTTTAATTGATTTCTCAATGACTTCGTCCGTTAAACGATCCTGTAAGTCTTTTGTGATTTTAATCCACTCCTCTTCCGGTAACGAAGTTAAGAACGATCTATCAAAGTATCTGGCATTAAAGGATAAGCCAGAAGGCCAACGTATATCCTCTGAGAAACCTTCAAACTTAGGCAGTGCCCACTTACGGCTCCAGAATTTTGGAATGATGCCTTCATTTACAAAAAAGGTTTGGTCACGATCACGTGGTACAGGTCTGTAAGTCTCACCATTTTTACTCTTAAAACTTGCCCATCTCCATTGGTCATCATGACGGTCCCAGTCACCGATCCACAAATCGAAGATCCTGGACCTGAGGACAAAAGACTCATCTACCCGGTTGTCATTATCCTTGGCAAGTTTTTCTAAAACCTTAGTCGTGTTGATGATGTTCTCAGAATTGCCAAAATTGGCTTTATCAGACCAATCACCTGCTGGCCTTTCTTCAAACAACACCAGTGTGTTGGCGAAATCCTTTCGATAAATGCCAAGCCTCGGGTCATCCGGTACGTAGACTAAGGAAGGGTTCGTGTGATAGATACCTGCTGCTTCCGCTAACGATGGAACGACTATAGCAGCATAGGGATGAGCGGAGGAGATTTGATCCTGAACTAAATCTTGAATAAATGTTTTACGGAACATTTGCGGGACCGCTTTTTCAGGAAATTTTTCAATGGATCGAATCACAAATTCCCTTCCGGCAGAATCCTCCATTCGAAGTGAGAGAGTTTGCATTCCACCACCCTTCTGCAAAATTTTTAGCCCGCCTTGTTCTTTTCCCAGATCAAACACGGGAACATCTATCTCTTGTGCCCATTCCTTCCTGTAATTTTCTCCGAGTATCTTTTGCTTACCACGACCCGCCTGGTATTGATCGCTCGCGTTCACACGAACTATCTTGCCACTGAAGTCCAGATTATTTTCTGATGATGGCATTGCGGGTAAATTCAATCGTGCAGGCAAAGAATCGGTATAGATGGTTTTGCCATCGGGAAAATCCCCATCCACTTGCAAATATTCAAACTCTACACGACCGCTTTTGAAAATTTCAGCCTTTACAAACCCCGTAACGCTGGCGGCAAAACGGGAATATTTTTTTTTCTTAACGTTCGTTGTTTTGGCTCCAGATCCACTTACCACATAATATGTACTGTCTTTCACGATCGACTGCAAAGAATGTTCGTGGCCGGATACATAAATGCTTCCTGGGTGTTCAGCTAATGCATTGCTGAGTCCTTTTATCATTTCCTGATAAAGAGGATGCGCGGTATCCTGGATATCTCCAAGCCACTTGCGATATAAGGGATAAAATGATCCGATAACTGGCAGCGGTATGTATAGTTTAGGACGCACCGAAGTGAGGGGAAAAATATGATCCTTCAAGATGGAAGTTCCTCCGTGCTCTCCATACGTGACCAATGGGTGATGACCCGCTACAACAATTCTTTTCCCGGGATTACGCGTGAAAATGTCTTCGAGTAAAATCAATACATCAGCCGGTGTTTTGGCATCACACTCACTCTCCTCCGCTGGTTTGTTCCAGGGATGTAAAAACCATTGGGTGTCAAGAATCACAAGAGTTGTTTGATCGTTTAATGGAATTTCTATCGGTCCCGGACAGCCATCCTTAGGCAACAGCTTAATTTTTTTATTATTAAGGGAATCAAACCATAGTTGCTGATTCATTATTTGCTCCCATCCTTTTTTTCTTCCTCGCAACCAATCGTGATTCCCTGGTATAAAGATTCCTTCGGCATCCAAATCCTTTATCCAGTCAACCTGGGCCTGGATTATTTTTTCAGCAATGGCCCGTTCCCCTTCATGAGGCCCAGGCATGCCTTTTGGATAAATGTTATCACCTAAAAAGACTACCGTGGTATTTGACCCTGAACTTTTAACCCGCTCACGCAAGACTCGGCCAAGAGGGTCGTTTATTATAAACGGTTCGCCCGCATCGCCTACAAAAAATAATGTATAGGTTACAGAATCAGTTTGGGGTTGAGCATAAACCAGGCAATCAAGCAGCAGGAAAGTTAAAAGCAGTAACGATTTTGCCATGTAAAAGGCCTCTAATTTATGCGATTTACTAATTGTAATACGTTGTGTAAACTTAAAAGTTTATATCTAAGTGTCTGACAATAGTCCGGGACTAAAGCCAAAAATATTTTTACCTTTAACAATTAACACCTGCATGGATTCAGAATTGATACGTAAGTCAAAGGCCTTAGCAGAAGAGATTTTTAAGACGAGGGCTTTTGACAAACACCTTTTTCATAATTACCAGCATACAATCGATGTTGTGAATGCCGTAAACATTATAGGGCAACACACCAATCTTCCCGCCGATGATCTGGAATCGGCACTCGTAGCAGGGTGGCTTCATGACATAGGCTATGAGCAGGGCTCAAAAAATCATGAACAAACTTCTGTGGAAAAAGCAAGGGAATTGATGGAGGGCTTGGGAATTCCTCAACAGAAAATTGCAGCGGTATCGGAAGCTATTATGGCGACAAGGATGCCACAAAGCCCCAAAACCCTTGTTAGCAAGGTGTTATGTGATGCAGATCTTTTCCATTTGTCAACCGAGCAATGCCAGGAAAAGTCAGCTATGTTGCGGGAAGAGTGGAAATTGTTGGGAACCAACGAAATGACAAATGAAGAGTGGACCCTGACCAACATTAAATTTATGGAAGACCACCACTACCATACTCCATATGGGCAACATGTTCTGGAAGAAGGGAAGCGAAAAAATATCAAAAAGCTAAAAAAAACAATGAAGCCCGAGGTGAGTTTGAAAAAATACAGGAAACTTGAAGAAGAAGTAGAAAAACTCCAAGCTAAAGTTGAAAAAGCAAAAGCCTTAAAGCCGGATCGTGGAATCGAAACCATGTTCCGTACAACCTCCCACAACCATATTTTGCTTAGCCAAATGGTAGACAGCAAGGCCAGTATCCTAATAACTATTAACTCTATTATCTTATCACTTATAGTATCGGTTTTGATTCGAAAATTAGAGGAGAACTCTTACCTGCTTATTCCTACGATTATTTTAATTACGGTTTGCCTGGCAACGATGGTTTTCTCGATACTAGCAAGCCGCCCGAATGTATCTTCCGGAAAATTCAGGCGTGAGGATATCAAAAGTAAACGCACTAATTTATTATTCTTTGGAAACTTTCACGCAATGAATGTAGAAGATTATGAATGGGGTATGAAAGAGATGATGAAGGATGCTGACTATTTATACAGCAGCATGATCAAAGACATTTATTATCTGGGCAAAGTTTTAGGAAGAAAGTATCGATTCTTGAGAATCGCTTACAGCATTTTTATGTTTGGTTTCGTTGTCGCTATTTTATCTTTTATAATTGCTTTTCATTTATCGTCCTACGCCCACATCTGAACGTTTCTTTAAAAAGCAAAAGATACAGATACCAAGTTGAACAACTACCGTCGATACGATCGTAAAAAGTAATTCCATAGTGTGGTTGTTTTTATTAGATACATGAAATTAGTCCATCCAATTAAAAGGACTTATTGTAAAGTGTTAGTTTGACTTTACTTACGTTAACTCTACCAAATCTTCCTTCAAATGGATTTAAAAAAAATGCTTGAAAAAGAGCATTCTAAAGCTCAAATGAATGCAATTGTTGAATACATAGGGTCTAACCAGGTCAGGTTTAAAGCTTTAGTTGAAGTCTACTTAAATGGACCCTATAAATTAACCCAGCGAGCGAGCTGGCCATTAAGCATTTGTGTTGAGAAGACACCTGGTTTGATTAATCCACATTTAAAAAAGGTCCTCCTTTTGCTTCAAGAGCCGTTGACGCATGACGCCGTTAAACGAAACACGGTGAGGCTTTTACAATTCGTTGACATTCCAAAAAGGTTTCATGGGCAGGTGATTGACTTATGTTTTGAATTTGTCCGGAGTCCGAAAGTGGCCGTAGCGATTCGGGCTTTCTCGATGACGGTTGCAAGTCGCCTCATAAAGGATCAACCCGATCTTAAAAAAGAGTTTAAGATGATTCTAGAGGATCAGCTTCCGTATGGGTCAGCGGCGTTTGTCAGTCGGGCCAGGAAGGTTATGAAGGAGATGCGTTGATAGTTTCAAACCTCATTTAAGTGGAACGCAACAAAATGTTTTAGCGGAATTAAATGAGAAAGATAAAAAGAGACACAGGCTTGACTGAGGCGAAAATTTTATCTACAGCGCACTCCTCAGTTTTTCAATCATATCATCGGCAAGTTGTTGATCATCAACTGGAGCAATCTTACGGAATTGATTTAAAACTTTAACCGCTTTCTCAAATTCTTTATTCATTGCTAATGTCAACCCCAAATTAAAATAACTATTGGGAAACGAGGGTTCCAATTGAATCGCAATTTCATAGTGAACTTTGGCCAGCGGAAAATTCCCAATCTCTGCGTAGAGATTTGCCAGGTTATAATGGGCCTCAAAATGACGAGGTTCTGCCTTGAGGCATCGCGTAAAATAATCAATTGCCTTTGCATGACTACCTTCTAGTGATTCAATGATGCCTAAATTACAGTAAGCATCGGCTATGGAATCTTCCTGATCAATAGCTTGAAGGTATCCTACTTTCGCGCGTTGTTTATTTCCTTGATCATCTAACAGCAGAGCTTCTTCAAATGACGTTAGCTGATTGAGTTTTATAACTTTACCTCCTGCAAAGAGATTGAGCTGTCCACTTTGATTGCGGCGTGATTCTTTCCTTTTTCGAACCCGCTGCGGACCGAATTTCTCAGGTGTAGGAATTGGAAATTTTACAATCTTCCCCATTATGTCACAAAGTTAAGGGTTATCTGTTTAACAGCAACTGATAAAGTATAGGAGAATGCAACCCGGTTAACTGGCTTTTCTTCTGGCGGTCTTTGCTGGCTTTTCTGCCTTTTCCTTTTTGGAGGCAGCACCTTTTGCTTTTTCCATCGGTTTCTTAGCTGCATCAATACTCGCTTTGAGTGCAGTCATAATATCCACTACTTTAGGTGCTTCCTCTGTGATAGAAACAATTTCTTTGCCCTGTACTTTGGCATCAATAATTGCTTTAAGAGCATCGAAGTAATGATCTTTCATCTCGATATTTGCGAACTTGGTAGTCATCGAATCAACCAACGTTTTGGCTAGCTTAAGTTGTTCTTTATCTGGCTTGACTTCCAATAACTGGGGTACTTCCCGGATGCTGCGAACCTCATTCGGATAACGCAACCTGTACATTACCATTCCTCCTTCATGGGGCGCTAGCAATACGGGAGTTTCGCGATCACGAAGAACTACTTTACCCACTGCTATTCTTCCCGACTCTTTTAATGTCTGACTTAACAACCCGTACGTTTTTGCAGCCATATCACCATCAGGTCCAATGTAATACGGTGCTTCATACAAGGTAGGATGAACTTCCTCTGTATTAACAAACCCCTCTATCTCAATTACTTTTTCGCTCTTCAGTTTTACTTTATCAAAGTCTTCCTGATCGACTATAACGTATTGCCCAGGTTCATACTGATATCCTTTGATGATATCTTCTGACCGCAGTGTCTGCCCCGTAACTTTATCTTTCTTTTCATAACTCACGGGATTATGTCCGTCTTTTGAAAGAAGGTTAAAACTGATAGACTGCCCCGAATCTATAGCATTATAAATTCGAATAGGAATGGTAACTAAAGAGAATTGTATGTGTCCTTTCCAGATTGCTCTCATAACATTTGAGTTAGATTAAAAAGTGAACCAGGTGGGGCTAAGTTATTGAAAATGTTTGAGACTTGAAAGTGTTGAGGGGGTGAAAGTGTTGAGGTGTTGGAGTTCGAAGTGTTGAAGTGACATCAGGCTTCGAAGTGCGTACGTTGAAATGTTTGCCCATTGCCTGTTACCCATTACCCATTGCTTATTGCTCATTGCCCATTACTCATTGCTAATATGCAGTCGTGATCTTAGCCTTCAGGTCATGCAGAATGGTATACAATCCAAAATAAGTACGATTAAGGTATACAGCTTCTCCTACTCCTCTTGCTCGTTTTGATTCCCGAAATTCTTTCATGGTCGAGAGCTTTTCTCCGAATGAATAAAGTTCGTTGAAGTAGGCATCTTCTGCAAAATCAAAAGTTTCCGAACGGAAAGGACGGCCCAGCAATTCTACCAGCTTGCAAAAAATAGCAGTAAAAAATTCCTTTTCTTTTTCTGAATCGTCCGGGTTAGTAAATCGCAGTTGTTTAAACAGCTTTTGTTGCTTCTTAAGATCCGTTAATACATCCTGCTCTAATAGCTGAAAATAAATCTTATAAAATTCTTCAGGAATAACTTTCACACAACCGAAGTCAATAACTCCAAGTTTGTAGTCTTTTGTGATAATGAAATTTCCCGGATGTGGATCAGCATGCATCGACTTTAAAGTATGCATCTGAAAATGATAAAAATCCCAAAGTGCTTGTCCAATTTTGTCCCGCTCGTGCTGGGGAATGGGTTGATTTAATATTTCTCCAAGAGGTTTACCTTCAATCCAATCCATCGTCAATATTTTAGCGGACGATAATTCCGGATAGTAAGTCGGAAAAATTACATTCTGCAAGTGCTTACTTTTGACCGAAAGATCCATGGAGCGCTGCAGCTCCAGGGTATAATCCGTTTCTTCCAACATCCTCGTCTCTACTTCCTGGATAAATTCATCATACTCCACCGGATTCAATTTGAACATGGTTAAAGCAATTGGCTTTACCATGGCAAGGTCGGATTTCACGCTATCGCCTACACCTGGATATTGAATTTTAACGGCCAGCTTCTTACCCTTTAAAACTGCCTCGTGTACCTGTCCCATGGAAGCCGCATTCGCAGCTTTCGTTGAGAAAGAATCAAATACGCCATCAGGTCCCTTTCCAAAATGCTTCTGAAATGTCTTAACGACCAAAGGATAAGAAAGCGGTGGAGCACTGTATTGCGCCATGGCAAATTTCTGTTGATATGCTGTGGGTAGCAGGTTCTTATCCATGCTCAGCATCTGAGCTACTTTAAGAGCGCCTCCCTTTAATTCACTAAGGGAATTATAGATGTCGGCAGCATTGTCCAAGTGCAGTTGGTCTTTGGTAAGCTCTCGGTTAATGAGCTTTTTACTATAATGTTTAAGATAATTAGAACCGATTTTGGCACCTGCAGTAATAAATTTAGAGGCCCGTTGAACTTTTGAAACGGGGATACGATCGTATTCTTTCACTAAGTGTTTTATTTAGTTTTATTCTGATATAGAAACTTGCCAAAATCGATGGCTGAATCAACAGCTCCTTTCCCAATAAGATCAAAAGCAAGATTAACAGACTTCTCGATGGCAGCGTCCGTTTTTTCAAAACCGGGACTACTATCTTCTTTCCAAAATAAAAGGATAAAGCCGAGGTGGAACCAAAAAAGTTGTGGATATCGTTTGTCTAGAATCGGGCGGTTTGCCACCTCTCCGTTTCCTTTAGCTTGATTTAGCAGTGAATCAAAAAAGGTTTCAAATTCAGCTTTAAAACCCTTGATGTAATCAGGAACCAGTTCAAATTTACGGGAGTGCTCAAGCTGAAATACTACATAACTCCTGTTTGATTTCAGTTCCTCCATTAATGTAAAATAAAATGCCAGGATTTTTTCGCGGGAGGTAAAAGTCAGAAAGGCTTTATCACTTTTAAGCCGGCTTATCGTTTTCACTATGAATCCTTTCCAAATATGATTTTCAAGTCCTTCAAAGGAACCAAACATGTTGTAAAAATCTTCTTCCTTAATACCAAGGTCGAGACAAAATTTATACACCGATACAGGCCTGGAACCTTGTGTGAGAACAGACTCGACGTACATTGATTTGACTCTATCCTCTGATGACTTGTCTGATGACTTGGTTTCAGCTTTGCGCTTTGATTTCTTGGTCGTTTCCATGTTTCTAATAACTGAAAAAGGGTTGAAATGGTTTGCACTTTGTGGATTATAATTTCGTTACTTTTAAGATCATGAAAGGGTATCTTACATTGACATTCGCCTTTATTATAATCGGGGGTTTGGCTCAGGATAGAATTACCAATTCCAAGAAACAATATGAACAGGGTGAGGCGGCCTACCATGCAGGAAATTATCAACTGGCGCTCGAATATCTTAACCGTTGCATCAGTGAAAGCCCGGGGATGACAGACGCTTATTTGATCCGTGCCTCCACCCGTGAACGGCTTAAAGACTTAAGTGGCGCTAATACTGATTACACAATTTATTTAGAATTAACACCTGATCAAACGGAAGCGCTCTTTAGCCGGGCAAGAGTGCGTTATCAGTTAGGATTATACGAGCAATCCAAAGAGGATTTTCTAAAAGTTCTGACGTTGCCTGTAGGTGAAACGAATACTATTTTTTTTAACCTCTCCGCTTCGAGTTCAGGATCAAACCAGATTATGACGGCCCAAAGTGCTATCAAGCCGCAGCTCTTTAACTATCTCGGTCTGGTTGAGGCAAAGCTGAAGAATTATAAGATAGCGATTTCGTGGTTGGATTCTGCTATTCGATTGCAACCAACCGATGCTGATTACTACGTAAACCGCGGTATTATCAAAGAAAGCATGAACGATTCAAGCGCTATAGCAGATTATCAGAAAGCAATTTCATTAAAACCTGATCATGCTATGGCCCTTCATAACATAGCCGTTCTGCGGCGCAAGGGAGGCGAGTCCCTGGACAATAACGATGACCTGGAAAAAGCGATCGAGAGCGATTCTAGTATGTTGTATCCCTACCTGGAGCGTGGTTATCAACGCATGGAAGGTGGGTTTTACAAGGGAGCGCTAGAAGATTATAACCAAGCTCTCCAAATCTCCGACAAGGATCCTGAAATCTGGCTTAATCGAGGACATGTAAAAGAGAAATTAAATGACCTGAAAGGCGCGTATTCTGATTATACAAAGGCTATAGAGCTGAATGAAAAATTTGAAAAAGCGTGGGTTAACCGGGGGAATGTTCTAAGTAAACAAGGACGAGTCGAAGAGGCCATCGAAGATTATACGGTTGCTATAACATTCAACCCTGATTATGCAGCGGCGTTTTATAATCGCGCTATCGCGAAGCAAAAGTTAAAGCAAATTACCGAGGCCTGCCTCGATCTTAAAAAAGCAGAATTGCTTGGTATTGCCATAAGTGAAAAAATGAAAGAAGAAATTTGTAAGTAATAATTGAGGGCTCGTTAAAAGGTTAATCGATTCACATTAAATCTTCGCTTCCTCTTATAGACAATTTATTTAAAATGTTCTTTAAATTTTTTCACAGTCAAAATTTCTGTTTTGCCATAAACCTTTATTTCCAACAAGTCTTTGTCTCCTGTTATTAAAAAGTCTGCGTTGCTTTTTTTGGCGAGGGCTAATAAAAAATCATCTTTAGGATCGCGACAAATTTGCTTAATGTTATTAATTTTCACCTTTTCGGAAATTATGTTGAGGAGGGAAATTAATTCTGCAACTTTATCTTTATCAAAATATTTTTTGAGTTTTTCTCGGGATGTAACAAGATTTAGCTCATCAATCAACTGGTCAGTGGAAATCAATTTAATTCTCTCATTGACTATAATATCTTTAAGATTTTGAAGCTCCTTGCCAATTAAAAAACTTATCCAAAGATTAGTGTCGATTATAATCTTACTTGGCCTTTGACCTGGCATATAATTCGGTCCTTACTATCTCTACTTCCTTGGTAATACTATCGTGATCAAGATCGTCCGTTTTAAACGCTTTTAATAATGAAGTCAATTTTGCATCAACGATCTCCCTCTCTAACTCTTTTGAGAGACGGATTTTTTCCTTTTTAGGTAGCTGCCTCACTAGGTCCAAAATCTGATCAAACCCTAGATCTATGTTGTATGTCCCTGTTTTCATATGCACAAATTTACTGATTTTTCGTATCGATTTCTCCATACTTTTAGCAGCTTCTCATACTAAATCAGGTCTCAACCTCACAAAAACTGGTTCCCGAAACATTTTGTCAGGAGTAAGTTTAGAATAACTAATTTCTGCAACGGCTTGTGGCTCTAACCATGTAGATATTTTTTCATCCAATACTTTTCCAATAACATTGGGCTTCTTGATCGTTTTAATTTTCTTGAGTATAGAAGCTATCTCCTTCATTGTGGTGTCATCAAAACCGGTTCCTACTTTACCACGATAATGCCATTCGTCGCCCACTCTTTGAGCAATGTGCATAGCGCCAAACGTTTGTCCCCTATCTCCTTTTCCTTTGGTATATCCAATAATAGCACATTCGCAGGTTTCCCTGACCTTCACTTTTATCCAGCAATCGCTACGTTTCCCGGGTAAATATTTGCTGTCTCTTTTTTTTGCCATAATCCCTTCCAGGCCATGAACTTTGGCGGCCTCAAATAAAGATTGCCCGTCTTCCACATGTTCACTCAAACGATAGGGTGTTTCCGGACGGATGACATCTGCTAACCATTCCTTTCTTTTCAGCAAAGGTTCGTTTATGAGGGATCGGCCATCCAGATAAAGGCAATCAAAAATGTAGCAATGCACCTGATTCGTTTTTGATAATTTTTGGATGGTCGTTTCCCCTGTACTCATCAGTCGGTTTATAACACGTTTAAATATCGGTTTCCCTCCTGGGTCAAGACAGACAATCTCAGCATCAAAAAGTCCATTGGTGGCGCGAAATGCTTTCTCCCCTATTTGCAATTCCGGAAATTGTATGGTTACATCGTTTTGATTTCGCGTTCTGATCTTTAACTGGCCATCTTCGAGCGCAATCAATGCACGTATTCCATCCCATTTTAGTTCAAACACAAAATCCTTGTTGTCGGGTGGTTTAGTATCGGTCTCAGAGAGCATGGGAGCAATCTCCTGGTGAAGGTAATTAAGCTGCGGCTCGTCCACACGCTCTAACAACCATTCTTTCTCCTTCATTTTATGGATGCGATATTCTCCGGTAACTTCTTTGCTATTCAGACGAAAATAGAACCCGTCTTTTTTATCCTTTGTGATCTGATATTTTCCCAGCGCATAAATCCACATCTCTCCTGCCCCATATTGCCCTTTCGGAATTTTTCCATCAAACGTCAGGTATTCCAGGGGATGATCTTCCGTCTGGACAGCCAATCGTTTTACGCCGGGATAAGGAGGTAGACCCTTCGGTACAGCCCACGATTTCAGAACTCCATCCTGTTCAAGTCTCAAATCATAATGTAATCGGGAAGCGTGATGTCGGTGAACAACAAACTTATTTCCTTTCTCTTCCAACACTTTTGCGGAAGGCTCAGGAGTTTTGTTAAAGTCACGCTTTTTAGCATAGGCCTCCAGTTGTTCAGGCGATTTATGTTTGGGATTGGGTTTGGATGATGCCGCTGATTTTGATTTTGGAATGACCTGCGTACGATGTGTATGCAGTGGAACAGCATAGGCGTCAAAGCCTTCCCATGGATCGCCGTCAGTCAAAATTTTGTCCACTGCATTGTGAATATTAAATTCCAATGGGCTTTTTACGGAAGCTAATTCGTCCCACGTAAGAGGCATTGAAACCGGTGCGCCGTCTCTGCCGCGCAAGCTATAGGGAGATACGATACTTTGCCCTGAACGTATGCGATAAATGTCAACAAGTACCCGGCCTTTACGCGCGTCTTTTTTGATTTGCAATGTTACAGCGTTTGGTCGAGCCTCTACAAAAGGCTTCGCTATAAGTTCAGCCGCCTGGAATACGGTATGAAAATCAAGCGCAGCTTCTATCGGACAACAAATGTGCAACCCCTTACCTCCCGTGGTTTTTACAAATGGCGTATAGCCAAAGGTCTGAATGTGGGTTTTCAGTTCGAAGGCTATGGGGATCAGCTTCTTGAAATCGTAACCTTCGGGTGGATCGAGATCAAACACCATGTAATCTGGGCAATCGAAGTTTGGCCTGCGACTATGGAGTTGATGCAGTTCGATCGATGCGAGATTAGCAAGCCAAACTAAAAGAGCGGGTTCCGTCGCAATGATATAATCTTTTACCTCCTTCCCTAACGTCACAAACTCAATCCAGGAAGGAGCCCAATCCGGTTTATTTTTTTGATAAAAGCTTTCGCCGTGTATCCCATCGGGAAAACGGATCAACGTTAACGCTCGGCCTTTGGTATAACTGAGCAAGGTTGGAGCAATTTTCAGATAGTATTCGATGACCTGAGCTTTAACAATTTGGTCGTTTGGAAAAAGAACCTTGTCAAGGTTTGAAAGTTCAACCTCTCGTTTCCCCACCAATGCCCATTGCGTTTTTTTCTTAGCCATTCAGGCTTTGATAATGTATGCTGTTCTTAAAGTTAATGAATCCACAGCACACAACGCCGATCAATAATCCCGTGATGCTGCTCACAACTACATTACCCAAATCATAATCAGCACTATGAATGAAAAAACGCAGTCGCAATACGATCGCAGCGATAGCAAAAACCAAGATCCAATAAAGAATTCGAGGCGTGGTTAATTCACTCTCAGAAGAAGGAAGTTTAAATAAAATATAGATTGACACTACCAG
>CAZAHL010000074.1:0-23649 GCA_964484845.1 uncultured Chryseolinea sp.
GAATGTAGGTTTGAATTTAGCGTGGAAGTTTTATGATAATATCGATGATTGCAGCTCTTTCAAAAAACCGTGTCATTGGCAAGAATAATGACTTGCCCTGGAAATTGCCGGATGACATGAAATACTTCATGCAAAAAACCCAAGGTCATCATGCCATCATGGGCAGAAGAAATTATGATTCGATTCCTCAAAAGTTTAAACCTTTACCCAACCGAGTTAACATCGTGGTAACGCGGCAAGCAAACTTTCAAGCGCCGGGTTGCACGGTGGTCGACTCCCTTGAAAAGGGAATAGAGATCGGCAGGAAAAACAAAGAGGTCGAAACTTTTATTATTGGTGGAGCTGAAATTTACAAATTGGGTTTACCTTATGCTACGCGTCTTTATTTAACAGAAATTCAAGCAGAAATAGACGGCGACACTTTTTTTCCTTCAGTCAATATGAAAGAGTGGAAAGAAACCTCAAGACAATATCACGATAAAGATGAGCGGCATGCGTTTGGGTTTGATTTCGTTGTCTATGAGAGGGGAAAGCAATGAGCAATGAGCAATAAGCAATAAGCAAATTAGCAATGACGAGGCAAAAAAACTCAAAGCTCTGTTTTTAATTTTTCTATGAAGCAGCGTTTTGTTTTTCTGTGCTACCATGGTTTCGGACATGTTAATGCCTGTTTGAAACTTGCCCAGCTTTTAAAACAGGCTGATTGCCAAGTCTACTTCGCGGGTATAGGATACTTTCAAGAATATGTTCTGTCGCAAGGCTTTTCTTATCACTTATTAAAATCGTATCCTTTTGGGCTTGGCCTGGAGAGATGGCTTAATACTGTAAAAAAAGAAAAGCATGTCTACTTATGTTCGTTACGGGATAGAATAACGGATAGCATATACAAAGTCCGAGAAGTAGACCTGTATTGGATGCTGCAGGGCCTGCAACCGGATATTGTGCTCATCGATGCAAGACAATCAACGGACTTTATCGTAATGTATAATCATCTGAAGTCAAAAAATATCAAGGTAGCGATTCTTCAGCCTATGCTTCCGTTGCATCTTACACCAGGCCATCCTCCCATGAACAGCGATGTTTTTCCACACGCTGAAGGAGATGTCAGAAAAGCCATACGCAAATTGAAATGGAACGAGTTAAAAAAATTATGGAAAAAAAGATTTACTTATTTAGGCTTCGATGATAAATTTCTCATTCGAAGGAGGATACGAAAAAATGCAGTTCCGGAACATTACGTTTCAAAAGCACCAAGCCTCCTTAACTTTGCATTGAACCATATTGATGAATTTATCCTTGTACCACAAGCCTTCGATTTCCCGATTGACAAAATTGAACCGACGCGACACTATATTGGATTCATGCCCAATGAAAAACGAAACGACACTCCTGATCCTGCATATAAAAAAAAGGAATCAGCTATTTTTTCTTCCAAGACCGATAGAAATTTAAAACTACTTTATTGTTCCTTTGGCACCATTGCCATGGAAGAAAAGGAAATCGTATTATTGTTTTTAAAAAAGCTTATTGCTATAGCCAGTATTGAAAATTATCTACTCTTAATTTCATTGCAGGCACAACCGGAGGACATTGATAAGCTCCAAGCCTCTGAAACTGTATATATTTTTAATTCAGTCCCTCAACTTGAGGTTTTGAGTCGAGCGGATATATTCATTACACATGGCGGAATAAATTCTATTAAAGAATCCATCCATGCCGAAGTCCCCATGCTTATGTATCCCATTCATTCCGACTACGACCCAAAAGGAAACGCCGTAAGAGTAGCATACCATGGACTGGGTTTGCGAGGTGACATTATTTCAGACTCCGAAAAGGAAATACAAGCAAATGTAAGGGAGCTCTTATCAAATCCTTTATATAAAAAAAGTATACAAGAACTAAAAAGAAAGGATGCTCAATACACGATTGACCAGTTTTTGGAAAGAATAAATTCCATAAAACCTCTCTCTTCATAGACAATACGCCGCAGTTGCATCGCCATAGGAAGTTACAACTTTGAATTTTTTTGAAGCTGGTATTTCAAATCAATTATTTATCTTGATGGAAATACCAAAAATTTCCATATGAAAACAGTTCTTTCCTTACTTTTAATTTTGTTGCTGGCTGCAAACTGTTCCCAAAAGTCGGCTGCTCCTGGAACTTTGTCCATTAGTCAGGAGTCTACGCAACAGGTGCTCGATCACCATTGGAAAACCTTCAAGGCAAATGATCTTGAAGGAACGATGGCCGATTATACAGAAGAGTCTATTTTAATTACACCCGACAAAACGTACAAAGGGCTTGCTGAAATAAGGGAAAATTTTGTGAATGCTTTCGTTGCCTTTCCAAAAGATTCCAGCACACTGCAGTTGGACAAATCAGTCGCCCAACAGGATGTTGGGTATATTATCTGGCAGGCTACAACTCCGAAATTTAAGCTGTCTTTTGCCACCGATACTTTTATTATTCAAAATGGAAAAATCATCCGCCAGACATATGCAGGAGTAGCTTCATCTCTTTAATCCATTCATGCCGGCTGAAGGAACAATAACCAATTCGTTGTTGAAATGCGTGATGGAAATCAAACAAAAATACATCGCTTTGACAAAGAAGGTAAGACAGTACAAGATCAATAATCTTTGAAACTTATAAAATAGCCAGAACGAACACTCTGGCTTTTTTATTGGTGTTATTATACGACATGTCAGGATGCTTGGCCTTTTAATTCCCAATGGTCTTTAACAACGGCACCCAGCAAATCCTTTTTTAGTGTTCGTCTATAACGTTGGCCTTTTATTTTCCCATCCTTGTTTTTGCGGCCGATAAACAATAGGATAGGATTTCCATCCAAATCAGTTTAAAAGGTAATATCATTGCCCTTAAATTTGATTGTGATCAAGGAATTTGAGTCATATTGTTTATTGAGTTTCAGTTGCAGGTCACGACTTAGTTTCATGTTTTTATATAGTCATACATTGTGTACATAAAGGGTTCCAAAAATTAACAATGGCAATTCTATCTGCAGGATTATTGATGTGCCGGAAAATTGAGGATGAGGTAGAATTTTTTCTTGTTCATCCGGGAGGTCCTTTTTATTCAAAAAAGAATGAAGGCGTGTGGAGTATCCCGAAGGGGCTTCCCGAAACTGGTGAGGAAATAATTCAAACGGCGAAGCGAGAATTCTTTGGAGAAACGGGCATTACACCCAAACCACCTTATTATGACTTGGGAAGTATAAAACTTAAGAGTGGCAAAATAGTGTATGCATGGTCATTTCTTGGCGCGTGGACACCGGAGCAAGGCATTTCATCAAACATTTGTAAAATTGAATGGCCACCGTCCTCCAAGCGTTATATTGAGATAGCCGAAGTTGATCGTGCGGAATGGATGTCATTTGATCAAGCTATCAAAATGATCCATACTCATCAAGCGCCATTTCTGCAAAGAGCAAAAGAAGTTTATCAACATCTCGCGGAAGGCAATTGATCCGGAGGCACAAGAGCCCGGAATATTTCAACATGTTATAACTCTTTTTTTTACATTGCTTTCCTGTAAATAAAAAAACATGCTTGTTATGAATAAACTTGCCAGCCTTATTCTCCTTCTATGCTCTTATCCAGCCTTTTCTCAATCGGGACTGCTGAAAGAAAGTCTCAAAATAAAAAGCACAATCTTAGGGAAAGAGGTTGAGTACAGCATTTATCTGCCCGCAGATTATGAAACATCAAACCGTCGCTATCCAGTACTGTACCTGCTTCATGGATATTCTGATGATGAAACGGGATGGACCCAATTCGGTGAAGCTCACATGATTGCAGATAAACTTGTTCAAGCAAATGAAATTGCGCCCATGATTATTGCCATGCCGGACGCGGGTGTAAGCTGGTATGTAAACAGCTACGATGGCAAAATAAATTTTGAAGATTTTTTCGTCAACGAATTCATAACACAAATTGATGCAACATATCGCACCCGTCCTACGAAACAATACCGTGCTATTGCGGGACTCTCGATGGGCGGATATGGATCATTAATTATGGCAACGAAACACCCTTCCTTATTTTCCGCTGCTGCTCCCTTAAGCGCAGGAGTTTTTCAAGATGAAGCAATTTTAAATGCCGATGATCGGCTTTGGAAAAATGTGTTGGGGGATGTTTTTGGAAAAAAAGACCTGGTGGGAAAAAATCGCTTAACAGATCATTGGTTTAAAAATTCTATTCTTAAAATTATTGAAACAGCAAACGCCGAAGAATTAAAAAAGGTACGCTATTACATTGACTGCGGGGATGAAGACTTTCTGATCAAAGGAAATATGGCTCTTCACGCGGCCATGATCGACAAAAATATACCACACGAATTCAGGGTGCGGGATGGGATGCACAATTGGACGTACTGGCGCACGGCACTGCCGGAAGTTTTAAAATTTGTCAGCGAAAGTTTTCATCAGAAGTAATCATAACACTCAATCAAGTGTTTATAACCAACGTGGTCTGACGAGTGCGGTACTTTAACTTTATAGCGGCCGTTATTCTAACTCTTCTTTACTCGGCCGGTAAAATACCGCCCCAGGAAAAGTTTAACTTGTGGTTTTTCACATTTATTATTCCCTTTGCCTTAGCTTCTAATTTCATCTTACTTTTTATATCCCTGGCGCTACGGAAAAAATCAAGTATCTATTATCTAGTGACCATTCTGATCGGCAGCAACTATTTAGTAAGTACAATCGGGCTAAAATATCTTTTCAAGAAAGAAAAAGCAACGCCTGGATCCTTTAGTGTGATCAGTTACAATGCACAAACTCTCTCAGCCCAGTCCCCTGCTGCTGCTCTTGATAGTTCTTACATGGCTTTTACAAATTGGATCTTAAACAACAAAAACGATATTAAATGCTTCCAGGAATTTCGTAATGATTTCGGGAATAACAACTTCGATATAGTTCGAAAATTCAAAGAACAAGGATACTATACATATTTCTCCTATGACTCCATTCATGCTTACAGATCTACTGTCGTTGGAGTTTTAATTGCTTCCAAATTTCCAATCATAAGATCAGGGGATATCATTTCCAGCGACAATGGATTTAACAGAATGACGTATGCCGATCTTATCATACAACACGATACTTTGCGTATAATAAATGTCCATTTAGAGTCTATGGGATTAAAACAATATCATCCCGCGTATACCTCGGGACTGGAATCGAAAAAAGAAAACGCAAAAATTATCTTTAGAAAACTTAAAGAAGGCGTGTTTGAAAGAAGCTACCAGGTAAAACTACTCTCTGACTTTGTAAAGAGATCCCCTTATCCTGTCATTTGCGCGGGGGACTTCAATGATTTACCTTATTCGTACTCCTACCAATTTATGAGGAAAAGAATGAAAAATACGTTTGAAGAAATAGGAAAGGGTTTCGGATTTACCTACAACGGGAAAACGCTGCGAGCGCTTCGCATTGATAACCAGTTTTATTCGTCGCGCATAGAACCTGTTGATTTTAAGACATTAAATCATATCAATTTTTCGGATCACTTTCCGGTTCAGGGCAGCTACCTTCTAACCTCTAAAAACTCGAAAACTCAAGATGCTCCCGACCTATGAGAAAAGACTTGCAGAAACAGGAAGGACAACGCAAAAAGTTTCAAGCATTTTTTGTTAAAGTTGGCTCTAAGCGAAATTTTCATGGGTATGGAGAAGAAACTATCTTACTCAAACATGTTCTTGACGTTGAGAGTGGGAAAATAATCACCGACCACGTTTGGTTTACCTATTCAAAATCTTTTCAGGTCATAAAGCTTACGGAGGGAGTACAGCTGGAATTCGAGGCCCGTATCAAAGTATACAGGAAGGGTTACGTAAACACACGATACAAAATCGACAACCGCACACAGGATTATAAACTAAGCCATCCTACAAAAATTCGTCTCCTGAATGTATAATTACCGGTGTAAGGTTGATGATTGAATCAATTCGTTCTCAGAAGGGATGGTGAAACCCTTTCAAAAAAGCTTCGAATTCTATCAATTAGGTTATATAAAAGGGATTGTGCTATAAACAAACAAAACGAGGTCGACATGCCCGCTTAGGCGACAAAGATAAATTTCGACAAACGAGGGAATTTCATGCATACAATAAGACCTAAACTCCAACAGCTGATTCGTGGAAGTTTCTTTCGATGAAAGAAAAGTCTGATTTTTAATATAAAAACAATCAATGAAATTTATCAAAAGGCAAGGTCTGATACTATTGACCTGTTTGTTTGCCGGACTTCTCTTGATACATACTGCAGCTGGTTTTTATCACCAAAGTCTGGTAAAAGGGTATGTTGAATTGGGTGAGGGTCACCCTTCCAGAAACACAATAGACGCCGAAGCTACTACAAAAGTAGCGACGTTGCCTGAAACATCCGGAGGTAATGCAATTCCTCAAAAGGTGCAGGCCCTGAACAACAGTCTTACCACGATGACGCTCCTGCAAACATTAATGCTTTTAACAGGTCTGCCGTTAACGTTCTTTGTGGTGTCGAATTTTACCAGAAATAATAAAAACCTTTCTACTCTAACGAGAGAAATTGAAGAAAATACCAAAACCTACTTATTCAATTCGCTTGAGAAAGCGGACTATGATAATGAAGAAGAAATAAAATTGCGTTTGTTAACGAATCTCAAGAAAGTACGGGAATTTATTAAGGCTATTTCAAGCGGTAACTACGGTATTAAATGGGAAGGGATGAATGAAGCGAATAAAGAGGCGAACCGTGAGACCATTGCAGGTGAATTGATTCATATGCGTGAACAAATGGAACTTGTGAAGCAGCAAGATCAAACCAGAATTTGGACAACGGAAGGTCTATCCAAATTTGGAGAAATTATCCGAAAGCATCAGGACAATTTTGACAAGCTATCAGAAAGTTTAATTTCTAACGTGGTGAATTATTTGAATGCAAAAGTCGGGGGGTTATTCATTTTGGAAGAAGATGAAAAGGATAATAAAAAATATCTTTTGTTGAGGGCATGTTATGCTTATGACCGAAAGAAATTTATTAACAAGAGAATTGAAATTGGAGAAGGCATGATAGGTCAATGTTATCTGGAAGGCCACACAATTCACATGGCGAAAGTACCTAATAATTATCTGGCCATTACATCTGGATTGGGAGGCGCGAGCCCAAATAGCCTGCTGGTAATTCCGTTGAGAACAAATGACAAGATCGAAGGCGTTCTCGAACTAGCTTCTCTAAAGCCTTTTAAACCTCACGAAATAGAATTCCTTGAAAAGCTCGGGGAACTGCTTGCCTCCTCGATCCTAAATGTTAAGTCAGGGGAGAAAACGAATCAGTTGTTAGCAATGTCACAAGAACAAGCTGAAGAAATGAGGGCTCAGGAAGAAGAGATGCGTCAAAACATGGAAGAACTTGAGGCGACTCAAGAGCAAATGAATAGGACTGTGGGAGAGCTTGGCACCATTAAATCAACCCTGGAAAAAGAAAAGTACTTACTGGATTCGTTGATGGATAATATTCCCGATGCAATCTATTTTAAGGATCGCCAAAGCAAGTTTATTCGGCTCAGCAAATATCTCGCGGACAACTTCCATCAAAAGGTCGAGGAACTGATTGGTAAATCTGACTTTGATTTTCAGGATCAGGCACATGCGCAGGATGCCTTTGACGATGAAAAGAATATCATGGAAACTCAAAAACCGAAAATTGATTATGTCGAAAAAGAAGTTTTGACCGATGGTTCTGAACATTGGGTTTCTACCACAAAGATGCCGTTGATAAATGCGCGAGGAGAAGTAGTCGGAACGTTCGGAATTTCACGTGATGTTACGAAGCTTAAAAAGTTAGAGATCGAAGTTTTAAACAAGGACAAAAGTCTGATGGAAGAGAAAAAAGAATACGAAGAAAAAATAATAAATCTAGAAAAGCGTATTAAGATTTATGAGGAACGTGAAAAAGATTAACCCTTTTATTATCACAGTTTTAAGACGTCATTGTAGAAAATAATCCGCATTCAACTGCAAATTGGAAAAACCAAGGGATCGTCACCAGGTTTCATTATCCTTAAAGCACGATTTTATTCTGGCACAACTTTTTAGGAAGGTGTTTAGGTATTAAACTTCTTTCTATGAAACCCATCAACATACTAGTAGGCTGTGTGTTCATTTTTTTAATGACGTCGGCGTACGCGCAGGAAGCTGCCCCCGATACAGCGCAGAACCCTGTTCGACAGGGGGATCCTGCAATAAGACAATCTCCGGAAGAGATGAAACAAAACGAATTACGGGACATGGTTAAAATTTCTCCCGATGATATTCCCGCATCTTTGCAGAACGCATTAAAAGGAGAAGATTATAAAGGTCAGTCTAAAACTTTCTATCGAAGCAAAGTTGGTGATTCTTATCTGGTCGAAATTCAGGATGGAAATATCACCCACACCTATCGTTTCGATAAAAAAGGCCAACGAATTAACAGCAATCAGGATCGGTAAAAGTGTCATGACGTTGTAGTGTATTTCTACGACTATTCTACGACTTCAATTCCTTACCTGGATCTTTTAAATCACTTTTCTTCATTAACATTTGTTATTTTATGTTCACGCTGTTAATATGCAGCATAGTCGATCATAATCATAGTTGAAAAGCCCCCTGCTATTATGTCGAAAATCACATTCAGTTCAGCACAAAGTCCGTTCTTTAAGACCTTAAAAGAGAAAGTGGATAACCACTTTTCGAGTCATAAACTGGATACAGCCGGCAACGGTAGGCTCTATTTAAAAAGCTCGGTTCAAGTCATCACCGCTTTTTCCATTTACACTATCCTGGTATTTTATACTCCAGGGCTTTTTTTAGCCATTCTCTTGTGCGGACTATTTGGGGTGAATATGGCGGTAATTGGATTTAACATCATGCATGAGGGTGGGCATCAGAGCTTCTCGAAACATCCCTGGCTTAATAAAGTTTCATCTTACTCACTAAACGCATTAGGCGGGAATGCTCAGTACTGGAAAATTAAGCACAATGTCAATCATCATACTTACACAAACATAGAAGGTATGGATTCTGATATTGATGTAAAACCGTTTATGCGCCTGCATGAAGATCAACCCCGTTATTGGTTTCATCGTTTTCAGCATTGGTATTGGTTTATCCTTTACGGAATTTCGTATATCGCGTGGGTTTTTTATGAGGATTTTGAAAAGTATTTTACCCGGAGAATCGCCGCCAACAGCGAGCCGGTAAAATTTTCAATGAAAGAACACCTGATTTTTTGGATCACAAAATTGCTGTATGTCACTATTTACCTGGTTATCCCAATTGTTATGGTTGGATGGGTAAAAGCTTTTTTGGGATACATCCTAGTCTCGTTCGTCTGTGGTCTTGTCACCAGTGTAGTATTCCAATTAGCCCATATGGTCGAGGATACACAATTTCCCAAGCCCAATCCTGTGTCCAATAAAGTTGAGCAAGAATGGGCGGTACATCAAGTAGAGACAACGGCAAATTTTGCAACGAAAAATAAGTTGGTCTCCTGGTTTCTGGGTGGATTAAACTTTCAAATTGAACATCACCTCTTTCCAAGGATAAGTCACATTCATTATCCGCGGCTAAGCGTTTTTGTCAAGGAAACATGCAAAGAATATAACATCCAATACACGGAATATTCATCCTTACTCGCAGCTTTTTACTCTCATCTCATGCACATTCGGAGACTAGGAATCCGATGACCGAAAGCTCAAAGACCTTTGACTTGGACTTTGCAGGTCATGTACCGAATATGAATGAACCGGATCATGACTAAATGCTTCGTTCAATGCATTGACGATCTGTGAAATATATTCCTTTTGGAAGCTGAGGACAACATTTTTCTCACCCTCCGCTGTGGCTATGCGTACAGCATAACGTTCTCTTGTAATGGCAAGAATCAGAAGACCGATCAATGCTAGCGCAGCGCCTGCCCAAATAGCAACAACATTGGCCGTCACTAATTCATTATTTATATTCACATCCTGAATAAAGGCAGGCGGAATCAGATTAAGAATGCCGATAACCGCTACCATAAATCCAACAATTAATAATAATAATCCTGGCAGTCTCTCCGGCCTGAGGACTATCAAACCATGGTTGGATATCCCATTCAATCTATACGAAGACTTCTTAACTTTTAAAAGCGAATCCGTGACCATAATTCCGCGGCCATCTGTGTAGAATACTTTATCTGGTATCATATAATCAAAATTAAGGTTAACTACTTTTTCTTCCAGCTACCAATATAATGGCACCCGCGACGATAAGAATTCCGCCCGTAATAGGGGACCAGTAGATCGGAGTTTTTTCTTCCTTGTTAATTTCTAACGGTCCGATATCAACAACCTTTTCTTTCGTGATTACATTAAATCCCGTGAAGATTGTCATAATAATACCCAGGACCAGAACAACAATTCCTAAAGTCTTCATGATAAATAGGTTTAAGTTTATAAGTATTTCGCAATTACTTGGCCATTCCATTATGCGGTAAAATGGCTGAATGTTGGGGAAGCAACCTTCAATCTGTGGATTAAACTCTACAGTTCATTACACACTGTTGGGGCATGCCAAATACAGCGAGTTAATAATTGGATAACAAATACAGGCCTAAAGCAATAAAACGAAAATCATTTCAATCATTATCTTTATGCCTTCTGTGATCAATGATAGAATCAATTCATAAAATACTTAGCAAACCGATACTTTACTTACAAGATAAATTGCCACCGGGGCAATTCTTTGTTCTTTCGAGTGTAATGGTGGGACTTTCCTCGGGTTTTGCTGCTGTAATGCTGAAATATTTTGTTCATTCGATCGAGCAGCTCGTCACATATTACTCCAATTTTTTTGAAGAGTTTCTAGTGTTCGCAATATTTCCACTAATCGGAATTTTACTTACCGTTATTTATATAAAATATTTTTTAAAAAGTGAGCTTCAAAAAGGTACAGCAGAAATTGTACATGCAATTGCTAAAAATTCAAGTGAGCTGCCACCGCAAACGATGTACTCTCACATTATAACGAGTGGGCTGACGGTAGGTTTGGAGGATCTATGGGACTGGAATCGCCCATGGTAAGCACGGGCGCGGCTATCGGTTCAAACTATGGACAGACGTATAATCTTTCTTATAAAGACCGAACTATTTTACTTGCTTGTGGTGCAGCTGCAGGCATCGCAGCTGCCTTTAATTCCCCTATCGCTGGAGTTCTTTTCGCGGTCGAAGTTTTGCTAACCGACATCAGCGCGGCTGCACTCATTCCCTTGATTATTTCTGCCGCCTGTGGTGCGTTGCTTTCCAAAATTATCTTGCAAGAAGACGCACTCCTTTCATTTTCCCTTCAGCAGCCGTTCAATTATTATAATGTTCCATACTACATATTACTGGGCCTTCTTGCAGGACTATTGTCGCTGTATTACGTCCGAATGTTTACATGGGTAGATTCAAAAATGAAGGCAGTAAGCAATCGCTGGATCCGGGTGGCAATTGGGGGTGGTTTGTTGTTTGTTCTTCTTATTTTTTTTCCTCCGTTATTCGGGGAAGGGTATGAATCGATTAAAAACCTCTCCACCCTTCAGCCTGAGCAATTGACAAAAGTCAGTGTGTTAAATAAGCTCATTAGTAACGACGTTCAGCTTTTGCTCTTCCTGAGCGCGCTAATGTTGCTTAAGACAATAGCAGCAGCAATTACGACAGGAAGCGGAGGGAACGGCGGAAGCTTCGCCCCTTCCCTGTTTGTAGGCGCGTACCTTGGCTTTGTCTTTTCCAGAATTATTAATCTGATTGGAATCGCCAAAATCCCGGAGACCAATTTTACATTGGTTGCGATGGCCGGCATCTTAAGTGGAGTGTTCTTCGCTCCGTTGACAGCCATATTTCTTATCGCAGAGATTACCGGGGGATATGAGCTCATGATCCCTCTTATGATCGTGTCAGCAATTAGCATTACCGTTGTAAAATACTTTGAACCACTATCGATGGAGGGTAAAAAACTTGCAAGGATGCTGAACCTGAGTGTAGATACAAAAGACCGGTTTTTACTGAGTAAGCTCGACCTCACAACTCTGATAGAAACAAATTTTTCAATCGTAAAACCGGAGGATAATTTGCAATCTATGATTCAGATAATTTCAAATTCGAGGCGAAATACATTTCCGGTGGTAAATGATAAGAACGAACTCTTAGGTTTGGTTCATATGGACAGTATTCGAAATATTATATTCAATCCTGAAAAATATGAAAAAACGCTCGTAAAAGAATTGATGATCAAACCCGCTGCCGTTATTAAGATGAACGATAATTTGCATACTGTCTTGAGAAAATTTGACGATACCAATCAATGGAACCTGCCCGTTGTTGAGAATAAACAATACTTGGGTTTTGTTTCAAAATCCAGCATACTAACAAAATACAGATCTGAGCTTTTGAAATCGGTATAGTACTGGCTTCCGTAGGTTTCGCTAGCCTCAAGCGAGCTATGAGCCTCTAGTTACGAGCTGAGAGTAGGTTGTGCTAAACAACTCGACAGGTGCTCAGAAAATATTTGAGTCTTTTCAATAATCACTGAAACAACTAGAGGCTTGCAGCTTGCGAGTCTATTTGTGTGCTACGAGCCGCGGCTATGAGCAGTTTCTCAAAGCTCAAAACTCCTAGCTCAAAGCTGGTTTTCAAATACGTCAAACAGGTTGACAGCAAACTAGGGCGTATACAACAATTGCTTTTTGGAAAAATCGTATAGTGTCAGCCTCCTCAAGTCGAAATAAGATGTCCAAAAAGAACGCAATGAGCTCAGGTAGCTGCGTTTTGCACTGTCCTTTTCGGTAAGTGCAATATTCAGGTTTGTAATATCAATCTTACCAATGAGGTAACGGTTTTGAGAAACCATATACCGTTCTTGTGCTACTTCGTCTGATTTTCGAGTTATCTCGATCTGGCTTAACAATACATCAAATTGTGTAACCTGCGTAATAATCTCCTGTTCAAAGTTGACTTCATCCTGAGCAATGACATAATCGTTTAATTTCTGATTGGCATAAGCTGTTTTCATGCGCGCTTTATTCCGGCCCCAGTCTAACACCGGAACATTAAAAGAAACATTGACGCGTTGTTGTCGGAGAGGATCATCATAAGATCCATCAAAGGTGGGTGCTTGATTATTCAATCCGAAGGAGGCCGAAAGACTCGCCTGAAACCGTTGGCCTCTTGCGAGCGCTACCTCCCGTTCTGCTTCAAGCTTTCGTCTTTCAAAAGCAATATAATCCGATCGGTTTTCTTTTGCATGTTGTAGGGCCTCATCCAGCGGAATCGTCATTACGGGAATTTCTTGAGGCAGTACAAGTGAAAACTCCGTCACCTCTTTTAAACCAAGGAATGAACGTAAATCAAGTTTACCATTCTGAAGACTGATCTTAGCCGCTGTCACATCTTGTTTCGATCGCAATAATTGAAGCTCAGCCTGAAGTAATTTATCTTTTGGAGTAGTTCCGATGTTGTACCTTCCTTGCTCGATTTTATAAATGGTATCGTTGTTGGCTAGGTTGAATTGCGCAATTTCCAAATTGATTTGTGCATCCAGCACGGAAAAAAACTTATCGGTCGCTTGACGCGACACAAATTCCATCTCTTCTACAAAATCACGTCTTGATTCCTCATATTTTAACGGTTCTGTTTTCTTATCCCATTTGAGCTGATTGAAACTTAATAACGGTTGCTCCAGGCGAATGTTCACCAACGTAGTATTCCAGCTTTCGATGTTGTACAGAAAATCATTGTACCGGTTAAGACTCGAATTAATGGAGAGGTTTCCGCCTGTAAAATAGATGGGTTGAAAAAGACTTAAGTTAGCGAAGCCTGTGGTTTGTTCCCGCTGCTGATAGATAATCGTTCCATTATCAAGACGATTTGGCGTATAATCCTGATTAAAATCCGGAAGATTACCGCTCAACCGAAGTTGCGGATTGTAGTTGGATTTGTAAAAACGGTATTGCCAGTAACGATTCTCCTTACGAGTTTCCGCTTGCTTGGAAAAAGGAGATTGATTCTTCGCCATGTTCAATATATCCTCCAGTGTATATTGTGTAGGCTGTGCAAGGGTAGCCTGACCGATTAAAAAGAATAACGCGGCAAGGTAAATTCGAAAAAATCTATTCATAACGTAACGAGGTAATGGGATCCTGACTGGCTGCTCTGCGGGCTGGGGCAATCCCAAAGATCAATCCGACCGTAGCGGCTACTCCAAAGGATAAAACGATAGATGAAAAAGTAATAATAGTAGGAATATCGGCAACTTCGGAAACAACAAATGCCATTGAAATACCCAACGTCACACCAATTAGCCCGCCCGTTACACTGATCATGATAGCTTCAAATAGGAATTGTTGTACAACATCGCTTTTCCGGGCACCGATGGCTAATCGTAAACCGATTTCCTTAATCCGTTCTAATACGGACGCCAGCATGATATTCATAATACCAATTCCACCAACCAGCAAGGAAATACCGGCGATAGCACCCAGCACATAATTAAATATATCATTGGTTCGCTGTTGTTGTTTCAGTAGCAACTCGGGGATTTCAATTTCATAATCTACAACACCATAATGTCTCCGTTCCAGCATGCGCGAAATAATTTCTGCTGTCGGAGTCAGCATATTGGTTTCGCCGACTTGAATTACAAGGCGATCCAATTGATGGTAATTCTTTTTTTCGGCTTCATCTTCCTCGTCCGCAGGTGTGCCTCCATTAAAATTCCCCTGACTTCTCATGGCCGCCAGACGAAGTTGAGCAGCCGTAATTTTATCGCGGTTTCTGTACCGGATCAGGACTGTTTGAAGGGGCGTATAGATATCCATGTTAAAGTCACGAATGCCGAGCTTGCTTATGCTTTCACCGGAAACGAACCTTTCGTCCAACATACCTACTATCGTAAGCCAATGCGGACCTACTTTGATGCTCTTTCCCATGGGATTTTCAGTCGGGAAGAATTTGGATTTAATCGCAGCGCCAATGATACACACCGGAGCCCCTATCCGTTCCTGTTCTCTGTTAAAAACATCACCTTCCCGTAAGTCAAAATTATATAGGGTAAAATACGTGGGTTCTACGCCCACGAGTTTGGCGGATCTTCTTAATCCATTGCGAATCACATAGGTATCAATAATAATCTCAGGGCTGATCTCGGAAATCCCAGGGATACTTTCCTCGATATTCCGGACATCGCGAATAGTTAGGCCCGGAGAAAATTTCTTCTTTTCACTCTTCCCTACCTGCTCCTCAATTTTATCTTCTTCTTGTTCAATTATGGGTTTGATAACAATATTGTTAACCCCTACCAGCTTCATCTGATCAAGGATCTCCTGTTGCGCGCCGTTTCCAATAGCAAGCATAGAAATGACGGCTGCAACTCCAAAAATGATTCCCAAGGCAGTCAAAAGTGACCGTACCTTATTGGCTACAACGGCTTCTACAGCAATGTAAAGGTTCGCCAATAAGCGCTGTGAGATCATAAGTCAGTTATTGGAAGCAGTAGGAATTACAACGGGATTTTCCTTTATCATTTCGTCTGGGGCATTTTTTTTCCTCCTCTTCCCATTCATTTCCTTCAGAAGATTTATTTCATCATCCTCGTTGCCTGGCGGGATTGATAGATGAACTTTGTCTTTTACCGTCAAACCGGCAAGAATCGTCACGTCATTAGCATTCGTTTCCCCTATCATAACTTCTTGTTTAACGGTAGTGGCGCCATTCTTCTTAAAGACATAAGTAATTGTGTCGGAAAGGCTGTGTAGGCTTTCAAGTGGAATAAAGACAGCACTATCAATCACCATGGCAATAATTTTATTGCTGGTAGTCATGGAAGGTCTTAAGGTGGGATCATTTCCTTTTATTTCTACGGCTACTTCAAATACTTTTGAGTCGGAATTCGGACGCTGCTCCCCTACATTGGCAACGCGGATTACCACACCTGAAAGTTTTTTGTCCGGGTAGGCATCCAATCCGACTTCAACTTTTTGACCCGCTTTGACTTTACGCACATCTACTTCATTTACATAAGTCTTCGACATCATGGTAGTGAGATCCGGCAAAGTAGCAACTGTCGGGTCCCACATATTAATTTGCGAACCGGCTTTAACAGGTTTTCCATCCCAGCCCTTTGTATAAATCACCATTCCTGGTTCGGGAGCGAGGATTGTGAATGCTTGAAGAACTTGGGTCATGGCTTGATGTTCATTTTGAACTTTTCGAAGCCCGGCAGATTTCTCCTTCATTTTTTCTCCATTTTGCCGTTGCTTGATCGTATAATTTTCCTTGGCCTGCGTGTATTCTCGTATAGCCCGTTCCAAATTTATTTCGGCTTGCTTAATGGTGGCGGGAGGTTCAAATTTGGATTGTTCGAGAATAATTTTTTTCTCTTCGGCAACATATTTTAAGTTGATCAGTTGATCGCGGGCTTCGCGTAACAGCAGCGTTGTGTCCAGTTGGGTTTGAATGTACCCTGCGTTTTCTCTTTCTAATTCGATTTGCTTGTCACTAAAACGACCTCGAAATAGTGAAGGGTCAAGATTTGCTACCCAATCTCCTTTTTTGACAACTGTCCCCTCATCGACAATGCTTTGGATCGAAACATTCCAGATCTGGAAATCCCGCAATTGAGTGGGTCCTAATATTTTTACGGAATTCTTTGCTTCTAACTCCCCGGTGGTCTCAATTTCAATTTTAAAAAGGCCGCTCTTTACATCCGTTATAATATCGATAGAATCCCCGGCACCACCACCACGGACAACGAAGTAGACGATCATCAAGATCACCGCTACACTTCCTCCAATAAATATATTTCTTTTCATTCGGGTAAGTTCATCATATCATATTCAAGGCTATCGTTTCAAAATGCAGTTTAAGCCCATCGGGTAACGACGAACTTAGTTGCAACTCCCCTTCGAGCGTCAACTTAACAAAAATTGCTTACATTTTCAGCTACACCACAGCGTAATTCCTGTTGGCTTGAAAAGAAACGGTGATCCATCAGGAAGATTGCGCCAGTGGTCTTGAATTTCAGCTATTGACTGGCGCCTTTTTTCACCGCGAATTTTCCAAGCGCCGCATTTTTGTCGATTTTTCCATTGTTAAAATCTTTTAACGCAGAACTTTTTATGGTGTATTCCAGGGAAGATGGAACATCACAACCCACACAACGCGTCATTTTTACCTGAAACACTAATACTTCATCTTCTTTGAGACTTTTCAAGGTGCGTCCATAATCCAAAATGTTGTCTTTTAATTCCTGTTCAAATTTTGGATAAAGCTCTTTGACAGTCTTATCGCGTGTTGCCTGATCGACATTTTCAAGACCTACCGTTGGCATAAAGTAGCGTTTGTAATCCGTTTCCAGCCCACTCAGTGCCTGCATATAATAAATAACACCATAATCTTTCAAGCGCTCGAAATTGATATTCTCCTGAATAAAAAAAGTTTTCGATAAGTCAGGGCTATACAATCTGTCGAATATGCTTGACAATAATTCCAGGTCAGGTTCTACATCCTCGACGGTTTCCGTATTGAGCACTTTAATTTTAGCCAAGGCTTGATCCCGTGTAATTTTGCCTTGCTTGTATTGAATTAAATCGCTTTTTATGACTTCAATAGCCAGGTGAGATCGTTTCGACGTGTTAAAATATTTCCCTACCCATTGCCGTGGTCTATCTCCTTGATTTGATATTACTATTCTTTCTGTCGGTGCGAGCTGAGTGATCATATCACCATAGTCTACCAGGAAAGTTTTTGCAGCATCAATTACTTTCAAGTTGTAAGAATCACGAATGCTGTCAGTATCAAGTTTCTTTTTTTCATTGGTTTTATCTTTCAGACTGATAGTTCCCTTTTTACGAGCCAGCTCCGGTTCGCTATCGGCATTTTTATTTTCGTATTCGTACGAATAATTCACGTTCGGCCCTTGTACGCGTTCTTCGCGCCGTATAAAATTATTATCGTCCGGAAATGTAAAGACAATAGGTGTTGTATAGTCTGCGGGTAAATAAAACTTGACACCGTATCCTGGCTGATAACCTCCTTGAATTTCAAGGGGAAAGAACATCTTTTGCTTTTCAAACTGTTGCTTAATTAATGTTCCCAGCACATTTTCCGATACTTCAATATCCCGTTGCATCTTTCCTTCATCTAATTTTTGTGCGAAGGCATTCTGCACTGTCGTCAAGATAATTGCACTGCTTATAAAAATCTGAATGATCGTCTTCATTTTTGTCCGCATTTAATAATTACACTATAGTGATTTCTAGTTTGCTGTTGCTGTTGAAGTTTTATTACCCACCGTTGTAATAATACTGGAAAGGATCTGTTCTGTTTCCTGTTTGAATACATCTGTATTTTGTTCCAGGCTATTCAATCGTGTTTGAACCAATTGCAGGTCATCGTTGCGTTGTTGCTGCAGATATTTAGAAAAATCGACTAACAGGCTTTCAATATATTGCTTTTGTTCATCGGCCGAAAGCTTGAAATAGCTCTTTACCAATTGTGTATTGGCCATTTGCATACCCGAAACAAACTCCTTGATTTGATCTTGTGATGCTACAGACGCTTCTCGCACAAGCCTGTCAATCTTTTTTGAGTTTAAAGCCAGGTTGCTGGAAACTGAAGCATCAAGTTGTTTCTGGGTTTCGTTCCAGTTTGATTGCATCGCTAAATTATTTTGATTTAAAGAAGCATTGATCATCGCCTGAACTTCTTCTGTGGACAAAGATGAAGCTAACAACGGATCAGACGGTGTTGATTTTAATTGCTGTGACTCACCGAAGCTTATTCTCAATTCGCTATCGTGATACTGAATGCGCATGTCCGAAATTCTTCCTATCAACATGACCAGCAGAAGAGATGCCGCAATGCTGATGATTGTTTTAAAATAAGGTGCATTCCAGATAAAACGTTGCTTGCTGTCTCCGACAAAAATCGGTGGCGCAATTACTTCTTTATCCTTTACCTCACTTAATAGGGTTCGCACATTCCGAAGTTTTTCCAACTCGATGCGCCCATCGGGATTTTCAAAAAAGTATTTTTCAACCTTCTCTTTTTCGGCACCTTCTAATTCACCATAGAGGAAAGCCATTAATTCGTTTTCACCTGGTTTATAGTTCATAGCCAATTGTATCTTTATTGATATTTTTTCGATCCAAAATTTTTCTAAGTCCGTCGAGGCCATAATACATCCTTGACTTGACTGTATTTTCCGAAATGTTCAACACTTCAGCAATTTCCCTGAATTTCAATCCTTCGTATTCTTTCATAATCACAACTTCGCGTTGTTCTACATTTAATTCGTTAAGCGCCTGTTGTAAAATATCGGCCATCTCCAGTCGCTGTAACTGGGATTCAGGATTATCATGGCGTTGGCCAGTTGATTCCCATTTAGGAGAATCTTCTGCGTCGCGATTCCAGACCACATCAAACGACAGCGATCGATCTCCTTTTTTTTTACGAACCTCCTCCCGGCAATAGTTTACAGCAATTTTATAAAGCCACGATTTAAACCGGGCATTATCCTGAAGGCTGGGAAGGTTTTTGCACATGGATATAAAGGTCCGCTGCGATACCTCCATAGCCAGATCATGGTCCATAAAAAATTTGTAGCCGAAGTTGTAAATACGCTTGTACCACAACTGCACTAATTTTCCTTGGGCGCTCTGATCCCCTTCTTTGGCCCGCGTTACAAGGGAGTCAGAATGCATCATGGTAATGTCCAGTAGAGTATCTACCACAGATTGGTTCGGTTAATGAATCCTCCGTTCCTTACGGTTTGTGCTATAAAGATGGCAAGGACCGAAAAATAGTTTTAAAGTTTAACGATTTTTAGCAAAAACAACGTCGTTTTCGGAGAAATAGAATCTTTTAAGTGAAAGCTTTTCCCGGTAATCTTGTAACGCTAATTTTGGGCACTTCATGAAAAAAATCGTTTCCTGGCTTATCCGGTTTGTTCCTCGCAAATATCTCCAACAAGTTAGCGGTGTCGGTTTAAAAGTGTTGGGAATATTCTATCAAGGGGATAATGTTACTTGCCCGGTCTGTGAAAAAAGATTTACGAAGTTCCTTCCTTATGGGCGGCTCAAGCCCAGGGAGAATGCATTGTGTCCCAACTGCCTTTCCCTGGAGCGTCATCGCCTTATATGGATGTATTTAAAAGAAAGAACCCAATTCTTTGCAGGCCCTCTCCATGTTCTCCACATTGCACCGGAAGCCTGCTTCATTAAGCGGTTCGAGAAAATCCATGGCGATCTTTATATAACCGCGGATATCGAGTCACCGCTAGCAAAAGTAAAGATGGATATCCATCAAATCCCTTTCGAAAAAAACACGTTCGATGCAGTTCTTTGCAACCATGTACTTGAACATGTACAAGATGATATCAAAGCCATGAATGAAATTTACCGTGTACTTAAGCCCGGCGGTTTTGCCATCCTACAGATCCCATTCTTCAACCCCATACCCGATGTTACCTTTGAGGATCCAACTATTGTTGATAAACGCGAGCGTGAACGGATTTTCGGACAAGATGATCACGTACGTAAATATGGGCATGACTACACAGAACGCATTAAACGCGCCGGGTTAAATCCAATGGCAGACCCCTTTGTGAACGAATTATCAGAAGAAGTCAGAAATAAATTTGGATTGGTTAAGGGGGAGATAATTTATGGAGGGAGGAAAAGTGTTTAGGTGTTGAAGTGTTGAGGTGTTGAAGTATTGTACTCCCTCGGGCGAAGGAATAAAAAGTATTGAGGTGTTTGGAGTGTTAAAGTGTTGAAGTACTGTACTCCCTCGGGCGAAGAACTAAAAAAAGAAAAAGCCGATTCACACCGGCTTTCTGCTTTTTGCTTTCTGCTTACCCAAGCTTTTCAAGAACATCCATCACCTCGCGTACTGCTTTGCGGCTGGATTCCAGGAGTGCTTTTTCATCTTCGTTAAGGTCGAGTTCGATGACTTTTTCAATACCATTTTTTCCTAAGATGATGGGAACACCTAAGTAGCAATCCTTTATACCATACTCCCCTTCCAATTTGATACACGCTGGAAAAACGCGGCGCTGATCTTTTACAATGGCTTCGACCATTTGGGCTGCTGCCGAACCTGGAGCATACCAAGCCGACGTACCCATTAATTTAACCAATTCCCCTCCACCCACTTTTGTTCTTTCGAGAATGGCGTTTAGTTTGTCTTTGTCCATTAATTCTGTTACAGGTATACCGGCGACGGTAGTATATCTCGGAAGCGGCACCATCGTGTCACCATGACCACCCATCAATACCGCTTGTATGTCTTTCGGTGAAACATTCAGAGCTTCCGCTAAAAAAGCGCGATATCGGGCGGTATCTAAAATACCCGCCATGCCCATGATCCGGTTGCGTGGTGACTTCGACGAAATGTGGGCCTGATATGTCATTACATCCAATGGGTTGGATACAACGATGATGATCGCTTTCGGGGAATGTTTTACAATGTTTTCCGTAACGGATTTTACTATTCCCGCATTCGTACCGATTAAGTCATCGCGACTCATACCCGGTTTGCGGGGAAGCCCGGAAGTGATAACCACTACATCTGAATTTGCCGACTTAGCGTAATCGTTGGTCGCTCCGACCGTTCGACTATCATATAAATCAATCGGTGCTTTTTGCCAGATGTCCAACGCCTTTCCTTCGGCTAAACCCTCTTTAATATCTAACAATACAATTTCATTGGCTACCTCCCGATATGCTAAAACGTCGGCACATGTAGCGCCTACATTACCAGCACCAACTACGGTTACTTTCATAGGAATATAAATTAAGTTTTAAGAATCGATTGTATCCTGATGCGGAGATCAAGGAATATAAAAGGGTATGAGAATATGGTATGAATCTAAAAATCAGCACGTTGGGATAAATGGCAAAAGTTTTCTGAAACCGGCCGGCAATTTATCAATAAGATGGGATTTAGGAAATATATTTTGGTAAACGTGTTTGGTTTACGCCTTCTCGATGCGGAGATTCAAAATGCGCTTTGTCTGAGCTGTGATCTTGAAACGATCGTCGATCCTCCACCCTACGACATAGATAATCCGACCCGCTGATTCCAGGATGGTAATATTTTTTTTATCCACCAGGGAAATTTTATTGTCAACTAAAAAATCACTTACCTTCTTCGTATGCGACATGCCCAATGGCTGAAAGGAATCTCCGTTTTTCCAATTCCTCCAAAGCAACGGGAAAGTCACTTGATCCGCGTCAAGGAAAGCTTCCATTCTTCCCGAATTCAATCTTACCTCGGGTGCATGGAGCAGTTGTAATTTCCATGGTCCTAAAAAAGATTCCGTCGTTCCTTCCTCAATAGGGACAGAACTCCATTCTTGCTGGTGCTGCGTGATGATGATCGAATCACGATCTACTACCAGCACGTGCGTGGGTGACAGAAAGCGTTTACCCGGTTGTCCTTTTAAAGTATGAATGATTTCCCTGGCCTGCTCAAAGTTAAACGAATGTGTTTTTATATATCTCCAAAGCACCGAATCCGCTGCGAGGTAAGAATCAAAGCCTTTTTTCAGGATCGTAATTCTATCCGGGGATTCAACTACAAATTTGTCTTTCCAATCATTAAAAGAATGATGAAGCAACTCGAGATCTCCCTGAATTTTTTCGATACTCGTTTGCCAGGTGGTTTCCAGCGAAGGATTTAACTCCTTTAGTTTAGGGACAATGTGATGCCGTATAAAATTCCGTTGGTAATCATCCGTAAGATTACTTTGATCTTCGCGCCAGGCGATTCCGTTATGCCGTGCATATTGTTCCACCTGCCTCCGGGTTGCAAATAAAATAGGCCTAATAATATTCCCGTTCTTCACTGGTATCCCCACTAATCCATCGGTCGGCGTTCCCTTGGTTAAGTTCAATAAAATAGTTTCCATGGTGTCGTCAAAATGATGACCCGTTGCCAACCATATATGAGCGTGTTTGCTCAACAGTTGATTAAACCATTCATAGCGCAAATTTCGTGCAGCCATCTGGATGGATAAGCCCCTTTCCCAGGCATAAACCTCTGTATCAAATCGAATTGTGTACACGGGGACATTTAACTGATCGCAAGCCGTCTGCACAAATATTTCATCCTCGTCCGATTCTTTGCCGCGAAGTTGAAAATTACAGTGGGCGACAGCGATCGGGTAACCAGCTTCCTTAAAAAGATGGAGCATAGTCATGGAATCGACTCCCCCGCTGACAGCGAGCAGAATGGAATCTTGCTTCACACAAAGTTTAAAGCGCTCAATATGGTTCAGAAATTGCTCCAGCACGGTCAAAAGTACGAATTACCATATAGTAAGTATCGTTTTTAATAGAAGGATTGTAGCTTGCAGACCAATGATTTTGCGATTTAAAAATTTTCGATTTTCCCCCGCGATAAAACTGCCTCATTTTTTGACGCTCATCTTCCTGGTACTTTTGGCAACCTCCGCTGTTGCTCAAAAAAGAGTGCAATTAAAACAAGCAGATAATTTAAAGGGGGGAAGAACCGGAGACGGTGAGCGATTTGAACGTCTTATAGGAAACGTTATCCTAATTCAAAATAAAACTACCATCCACTGTGACTC
>CAZAHL010000075.1:0-23589 GCA_964484845.1 uncultured Chryseolinea sp.
TGTATTTTTTTCTTTGCGGCCTCTGCGTGAACCTTGACTTTAAAGACAGACACTAGTTATTTCCAGATCTGCCTTCACGGATTTGTGTTCCCTATTAACTATTAACCTTTTTTTAACTTTTAACTACAAACGAATCCCCCACCACACCAGGAAAATACAAAGACTATTTGCTATTTTGTGTGGACGTAAAAATTACATCTATGAACTACTGGTTAGTTAAAAGTGAACCAAGCACGTTTTCGTGGGACGACCTGGTGCGGGATAAAAAAACAGTGTGGGATGGCGTGCGCAATTTTCAAGCTCGAAACAATTTAAAAGCTATGAAAAAAGGAGATTTGGCTTTTTTCTATCACAGCAACGAAGATAAAGCGGTTGTGGGCATAGCAAAGATCATTAAGGAAGGCTATCCGGAGCCTAAGGATAACAATTGGGTAGCCGTGGATATTGCGCCAGAGAAAAAATTTAAAAATCCGGTAACACTCGCACAAATTAAAGAGGATAAACGTTTGACTAATATGGTTGTAGTAAAATCTTCAAGGCTCTCAGTTCAACCTGTAAGGGCCGAGGAATTTGACCTTATCCTTTCTTTAAGTGAAACAAAATGAATTTAATCGTAACTAAAAAGAACCACCCCCGGATAGCATTTCTGCTGATTATGCTATGCACATCCTATAGTGGTTTTTTATGTACCGCTTCCTATGCGCAGCTTTCACAATCACAGCGATACGAAAGGGAGCAAAAAAATTCCGAAGATTATTTTAACGTTATGTCCTTGAAGAAGGAAGGATTGGCCTTATTTCGCGAACGGGACAAGTATAAGAATAGCAACCAGATATGGGAACTTATTCACCTGGATACTGCCCTCCGGGAAAAAAGCACCATCGAATTGGAAGTGAAGGATCGCCATAATATGATCGGCTATGAAATCATCCCCGGCACTGTATATCTGCTCTTTCGGACCGGAGAAACAACGAAAAACGATTTTGAACTCATCGGTGTAGACCTTGGAACGAAACAATCAACCCGGTACCAAATTAAGCCCGAGCTTGATTTTAAGGTGACCCACTTTATAAAGGCCGGAGGCAATTTTATTTTTGGGGGATATGTCAATAGCGAGCCAGCTATTATTCTCTATGAGCTGGCAACTAAAAATATTCGTGTGATCCCGGGATTTTTTCAAAAAGATACGGAGTTGGTAGATCTTCGCACAAACCAGAATCAGACATTCAATACCGTACTTATCGATCGTGGCTCTAAGGATAACCGGAAGCTTGTGCTACGCACATTTGATGAAACGGGGAAACAGCTATTGGAAGATATTGTGCCCATCGATGAAAAGAAATCTTTGCAAACCGGAATAACCAGCGCACTGGAACGCGAAGACCTCGCCGTATTGGGCACCTGGGGAGACCGGAATTCAAAACAATCCATCGGGTTTTATTTCATGAATGTGGATCCCTTTCAGGATCAAAAAATAAGGTATGTGGACTTTGGACAACTGTCACATTATACAGATTATCTGAACGTCAAGCGTGCCGAACGCATCAAGGAAAATTCCAAAAATGATGCGACTGCCGGCAGGGTTCCAAACTTCACCGATTACGTCATGCCTTTTAAAGTTTCAGAATATGCACATGGCTTTCTTCTTCTCGCCGAAGTTTACGATCCGGTTTCTACTGTAAATCCCTATTACTCGAATCCTTATTATTATAATCCCTATTATAGTCCTTATGGACTAAATTCTCTTGGAGGGTTTTATTACCCCGGATTGAGCCGCATGTATAGACCCTCTATGTACAACAACAGCACAAAAAACACCAATGAGATCAAGACACACGAGACCGTCTTGCTTTCTTTTAGTCCCGATGGGAAAGTTAATTGGGACCACAGTATTAAGTTGGAAGAGATGAAACTACCGGGCATTGAGCAAGTCAGTGACTTTTGCATGGTAGGTGAGCGCCTGTATTTTCTTTATAAAAAAGAGTCCGATTTGCGACTTAAAATAATCAATCCACAGGATGAACAGGCAGAAGAAAGCAACGTTAAAGTGAAGACCAGTGATCCGTTAGATGAAATAAGGTCGGAGAAAGAATATGAAGGCGGAGTACGGCAATGGGTTGACAATACTTTCTATGTTTGGGGATATCAGACCATTCGAAATACAACTAAGGAGGACCGGGTGCGCGATGTATTTTACATTAACAAAGTGGTGGTTAGGTAATGGAATTATTTTATTCCTTTTCTTAATATCATTTCTCCAAAGCAACGCCCAGCAAGTGTTGCAAACCAATCGGTACGAGCTACCCGTTGAGAAGAATGACTATTTTGAAGTCATGCCCTCTCAGGAAGACGGAATCTTTTTGTACCGGAGATTATATGCAGATTCCGATGATAAGATTGAAATAATAAAGCTTGATACTGCTTTCCGATCAAACTGGAAAGGGTACTTATCGGTTGATAAACATATGATTCTCATGGCCAAGCGCGCAGTACGCGGTCATTTCTATCTGCTCCTTCGTTATGAGAATTTCTCCAAAAATAACATGGAGATCTTTGCCATCGATCAGGCTACCGGCGATTTCATAAAATACAAAATACGCAATTTTATTCCCTTCGCGCCCACCGAATTCCAAATCACCGAAAAAGCGGCATTGATAGGGGGTTACTATAATCAAGTACCTGTGGTGCTTTACTATTCGTTTGCTACCAAACGCTCGAAAATTTTACCCGGATTATTCAACGATACGGGAGAGCTTACACAAGTAAAAACATTTGAAGATGGCTCATTCGACGTTCTTATCAGCGCACGAAATTTCAAGAAGCAACAAACTGTATGGATAAAAAATTACGATGACGAGGGCGATCTTCAAAGCAACTTTGCATTAGACCCCGAGAATAATAAACATTTGATTTTTGCGCGTTCCATGAAAACAGAGGATAACATGCAACTCGTTGCCGGAGTTTATGGGGGACGTAACTCCGAATATTCCCGCGGACTTTTCATGGCCAGCATCGACCCTTCCGGTATGCAGCAGCTTCGCTATTATAGTTACGGCGACCTGGAAAATTTCTTTAAGTATATGAAGGCGAAGCGGGAGAAGCGAGTCAAGGAAAGAATTGAGCGAAGGAAGATCAGGGGAAAAAAATTACGGTTCAATTACCGGTTTCTGGTACATGAAATCGTACCCTATAAAAATCAATATATTCTTCTCGGGGAAGCTTTCTATCCACGTTATAAAAGTGTTGAACCAGGTGCCTATACTTTTTTTTCGTCAAACTCAAGGTATCAAGGCGTTCGGGGCGGACAAATATTCGATGGATATGTGTATACCCACGCCGTTGTTATGGGCTTTGACAAAAATGGAAAACTTCTATGGGACAACAGTTTTGAAATTAACGACGTAAAAACATTTACACTCGAACAATTTGTAAAACTAGAAGTTCAGGAAGACAGGATTGCCCTACTCTATCTCTTCGAAAACGAACTCCGGACTAAGATCATTCAAAACGACGAAGTACTGGAAGGAAAAACGTTCGAGCCCATTAAAACCAAAGTCGAAAACGAAATTGTAAAAAAAGAAGAAACCGAAATCAGTAAACTAGATTACTGGTATCAGGATTTTTTCTATGCGTATGGGATACAGGAGATAACGAACCCAGGTACGGGTAAGCGGAGGGTGTTTTTTATTAATAAGATTAGTTGCCAGTAGTATCTATTAAGCACAAAAGCCGTGACCTACACCCTTCCATCGAGCCCGTCATTCCGCGGCTTCCCGCTTACTCCGTGAGATGCCTGATCCTGAGCGGAATCCCCCGGATGGGTCCCTTCATTAAAGATGCAAGCACTCCGGCTGAACATGGTCAAAAAAAAAGAAATCGAGATCAGCAAATTAGTTTACTGGTATCAGGATTTTTTCTATGTGAATGGGATACGGGAAATAACCAATCCAAGTACAATTACACTGGAGAAGCAGATCAATAAAAATATTCCAGTATCTCGGTGAGATAAAATTTGCGGAACGAGGACGTGGTTGATAAAAGTAGAAACCCGAAACTACGCAGTTTTCTTGATTTTCTTTTTCATGGGAAACTCGAAACCGAAACGCACATTCAAAACATCGGCATAGGGGCTTCTATGATCACGGTTAAAAACGTTAAGCATCATCATCGCGGTACCGTTTACATTTTTGAAAAAGCGATACTCTCTCTTCATCCCGACAAAGGCACCCAATACCCATTGCCTGCTTTGGGTATCCGGAATTAGCGGCGATATGTTAGATGGAACAAAGGTGTTCATCATTTCGAGTTCGGCCCGGGGAGAAAATCCTTTGCCCAGTTTAAATTCTGAAAAGATTCTGGGGCCGAATACTTTTTCCTTTTGAATGAAAATTCCCTTATCAAAATTGTAAGAAATACGTTGATTCCAGCCTAAACCTCCGGTAAGTCTTCCGGTGAAACGATAGCCAACGTAGGGATTGAAGTCCGTTAACAGATCATCATTTTTTTTCATAAGCTGAATGCCAATGCCGGGAAGCAGGCGTTCAATCAGTGGTTTGCCTTTCATCGCATTAGGTGGACGCTTGGGAAGATCCTTTATACTTGAAACCGAAGAATATTTCTGTTTGAATTTCGATATTTTTTCCATGGCCGACTTGAGCTGCTCTTGCTTGCCCGCAAAGTGATCTATAGCAACTTCCTTTGCTTTTTCCATAGCTTGTTCTTTAAATGCATTGGGATCTTTCAAAGCATCAAGCTGACCTTTGTATTCATCAATAGCGCCTGTTTGTTTCTGAAGGTCCTGCACACCGTCAATTTTAGTCGCCTGCTCTTCAAGCGTTTTATGTAATTGCTGAACATCATTCAAGTTTCCTTTACTGATGTTTTTAATGTCGTCTGAAACACCTGCTACTTGCTCACCGACGCTTCCAATCTGATCGGTGGTGTTGCCTAAGTGACCAACTTGATCAGTAACCTTGCCAAGATCGCCATCTGTTACTTTCAGAAAGTTGTTTTGTATAGAGCCCATGTCGCCGATATCCCCAATGCCTTCGATCCTTGGAATAGAGAATCCGGGCACTTCAATCTGAGGAATTTTTACAAAGTCACCATTAAGGTCAAAGCCGTCTACTTTGGATGTGACTTGCTGAAGGGGTGTGTTGTATTGTGGTGGTAGGTTGAGGTCCTTGAGTCTGCCAATAGTTTTTCCTTTAAGAGTTTCAACTTTGGAATTAAACGCCACAGTACTTTTTTGACGCAATTGATTTAAACTATCTAGTTGCTTGGTATACTTGTCTATTGGAAGTTTTAAGTTCTGCAAACTGTCAATGGCATCGTTGATTTTGAGGGCCCGCGTGTCAATTTTAGAAATCATAATTTGATAATCATTCTGCAGGCTATCGGCTTTTTGGTTGAATTCGTCTCGGACGGAATTCAGTTTGTTATATAGTGGGAGTAAGCTATCGGGTAATAGGGGAAGATTGGTTGGAATGGAGGAAATTGTTTGAGTATCCGTACTAACCGTTCTACCTAGAGGGTCAATTTCCCCATCGACTGATTCAGTGTTTGTTTGACCAAAAGCCACTGTAATTGTAATAAAATAGAAAAATGATAAAAAGATGGTTTTCACAGCGCTATTCCGAAAAATTTCCGTTAGCCTTAATATTCGCATATGTCTTTCAATCCCCTCTAAAGGAATGCTCAATGATTTGAAAATTGTCACGGGAAATGGGAATCTACCAAAACACCCCAGTTTGACCCTACCGGTTGATAAAAAGTGGTCTTACTTTCATACACTGGTCCGCTGCCACAATACTCATAAAGATATGTTACGACCGGATAATAATTAGTTTTCTTTATTCGGCAATATATTTCATTAAAAATGCTTTCCGGACTGCACGGACTACCCGTTTTTTCAAAAGCCATTTCCCTGATACCGAGTGCATCCATTGCTTCTAGCACTACTTTGTCGTCACAAAAATAATCCTGTTCGTTTAATACATCATCTTCGTCGCAATTAATGAAAACGATCCGTGTGCGGTTATAGGTTGTGTCTTGAAATGTTCGCTGATATCTTGATTCAACCAATGCTCTAAGTTTCTCAAAATCGGCGAGATTCTCATTCAGTGTTTCAACTTGTTCTGCTCTGTCCACACCGCAGGACATTATGTTCAAGAATAGCACCAGTGCAATACCATAATAGAAAATGTTAAATGATTTTTTAATTCTCATGTCGTGCGTTAAGCCTTCTTTGAAGCACCCATCGTTTAAATTCTTCATCCCGTTTTGTCAAACTTAGCCCAAAAGCCCGGCCTGCAGAAACCGCCTTCTGTTCCCAGCGTTCATCAGCGCGCCAGGATAATATGCGGGATCCACCCTCCGCGACCACGTTCGGTGAAACCAAGCTTGCGTGATATTCAATAACCATTCCCCATAAATAATTACCCGCCTCGTTTGAGTTGTAAACCACGCCATTGATCTCCATCAAAGCATCACTAGATATACCGAGTAGTCTAAAAGCAACAATTTTGTAGTCAAGCTTACCTCCAATGGAGTGAGCTTTCATTGCGTCTTCAGTCCGTCCACCATAAAGATGGTTGATCACGTATGAGCCATGCCCAAGGATAGTGACGAGATCACTTTCCGACAGTGTTACTATGCCATAAAAGTCACCTACGCTGTCATCACGATCCCCATCCGTACCCATTAAAGTGGCATGACTATTAGCAATATACCGCTTGCCGTTGTAATAAAATGCGTTCTGAGCACTGCCTGGTTCCGTTTTGGTCACCCTAGCGTGATTTCCTACCCCATTGGATTGAAGCGTGTATGTCGTTCCTATTGCATCGTGCGTCTGCATCCATGAATAAACGTAATCCCAACTAACCTCCTGCTTTTCGCCATCAATTTCATCATAATACTTTCCATTCTCATAAACAGGATCCAAACCCAAATAATCAAACAGGTTAACCGGGCTATTGAAACAATAGTTATAGGGGGATACTGGCATGTATGTTTCTGCGTGACCGTCTATTGAACCCCAGCGTCCAATATCCGGCATGTAATTTCTCCATCCGTAGTCGTACCAATTCAATCCCATTTCATCCTGCAGCTCCTTTCCAGTATAAAGGTGACGCTGCTCGAGCGAATTCTCACGATCACTTGCGTTAAAGGATAAGCCAAATGGATAATAGTCAGCACTTGAAATGATGGGTGATGGTGTGTGGGATACCGTAACATCGTCAACATAAACGTCGACGTAATATGGATGTTCGTTGCTCACAAACACATAAGCGTAGCCCCCTTCCGGGGCCTTTGCCGTGATTGACATGAAATCGTGCGGTGGTTCTTTTACTGAACCGCTTGACTGAAGGCCGGTGGTAGTAATCTGATCCCATGCCGCATCAAGGAAATTATAATTGCGGTCAAAGAATAAGATGGTCACAAATGCTTTGGGTGCAGCCTCATCATCATCTTGATGATCGCCTTGAGGAACCATGGCAGCAAAAGAGTTTAAACTATTAAATAGTTTAAGTCCATCGCCGGTCGAGCCAGCGGATACATTAAAAGCGGTTGCCAGGGCGGTTGCAAACGAAGTGAGGTTACCGGTACCACTCGCATTCCTATACTTTGCGTAAGCACTGATAGTAACTTCATCACCAGGCATGACCGAAAACGACGTGCCGACGCCGACGCGTCCATTGACACCGCCGTTGAGCCATTGTACCTTCTGATATGTTGTTCCTGCATCCGTGTGATCAACCAGGTCATACGTGGTACTGCTATAGTTTTCGAAGGAGCCATCGTCTCCGTTCTCAAAGTTCACTGAAACCGAATTTGTAGATTGTGGTTTTGTAGTAAATGAAACACGAATGCTACCAAGGTGATCTTTTAAATGATACTGGTACTCGCTGCCTGTAGGCAAATAACGACCTTCTGAATGTTGAACAAATTTCAGAACGTCATTCTCAAATACAAGGTCGCCAATGTAGTCGGTGGTTTTTATCAGGGAGCCACTTGAATTGTAAGCTTCCTGTGCAAGCTTTGTTCCTGCAGCATCGTAGATGTACCGCACTTTTTCAGTTCCCTTCGTTACCTCATCAACCAAATTAAGATAGTTGTACTTTATGTCTCCGTTTGTGTTGATTCCTTTGTTACGATCTTTAATCAGGTTACCATTGTCGTCGTAAGCATAGTCGTCAGTACCACTATTACCATTCACAAACCCTTCTAATGCACTGAAAGTGTCATGAACATAATTCAACCTATTTCCGGAGTAGTTAAACTCAAGGTTGTCCATCGAGGAACCCTGGTATCCGCGTCGCACGAGTGTGTTGATATTCCCATTTAAGTCGTAACTAATGTTCTCGCTGTATGCATCGTTATTGCTGATCCAGCTGAGAGAAGTTTTTGCATAATCGAAATGAGCACCAATCAGTAGTCGACTCATTCCATCATATTGATAGGTATAGGCTTGCTTTGCTACACTTCCTCCGTTACCCTTGCTCCATTTAACAGCAGAAATGTTTCCATTGTATAACGGCGACGATGACAGGTCGGAAAAGGGAGTATTATATCGGAACTCCATTCCAAAATAATCATGCACGAGGTTGTTATCGGCTAAAGCTGACACATCTGCGTCATTTATTCTGGTGAGCCATCCGCGGATGTTGTAACGATAGTCGATCTGTTGGTGGTATAAGTCAGATATCTGGTTGTTGTATGCATCGGCATCCTGCTGCGAGTAACCGATGCGTGCATGGAATGTTTGGCCGGCACTGACTACAAATCCAGGAGTAAGGGTGATTTTAGAAGTTGCAATGTATTTATTTTGCGCGGCGTTAAAAGATGCCGACGTGATCTCATTTGAATACAATACACCCGCTTGCCCCACGTCAGGATCTACGCTGACCCTTTCGGCACTTTCAGTCTTGTGTAGCTTTTTAGCAACGAGTTGTCCGATTCCGTTGTACTCATTTTTCGATACAACTACAGCGGGGTTGTTTCCAACCTTATGCGAAGTCTCGACCAATCTTCCGGTATGATCGTAAGTGTAGCTTTCCAGTACGATCGTTTGAGATCCATTCACCGTATGTATCCTGCGTGATTGCAGTACATTTCCGGCAAAATCATAGGTGTTGTTCGTGACTAATTTTCCTTTCCGGTGGTCGGAAATCGACTGTGTTACCCTGTACTTTGAATCATAGTAATTTACACTTCGCATCCATGCATTTGTTGTCAAGTTTCGAAGGATAAAAACCGAGGGAAACCCCTTTACTGAAGTAGCAGCAGACGATGGATGTCCTGTCAAAGCGGCATCGTTCGAATAGCCGTAACCTGCAGGCGCAATATATAAGTCATAGATGTCGAAATACGTTATCGACAAATAGGATGACTCCGTTGCTACTTGCGGGAAGGAGACATTCGTATAACCCAAGATATTTCCGGAAGCCGAACCAATGTATTGCTCGAAAAGTCCTTGTCCCGCTCCCAGATTGTTATAATAATTGTCTACGGCTAGTTGAACTGTTTCGCGCGACGAAGCGTCGGGGTACTTCCCGGTCATTATTTTTCGTCCGAGGCCATCATATTTAGTAAATGTCCATTCCGGTGTAGCCTGTTGCCGTTGCTTGCCATCCTGAACGAGCACAACCCTGTCAAGGGGATCGTATATCATGTATACGGGTCCGGCCCCTGGAACCTGCTTTTCGATCACACGTCTCCTTCCATCATACTTGTAACGGAAGGCATACTGAGCAAGAAATTCATTCCTTTCCAATTCTGTTTTCCCGAAATACTGCGAAACGGGATCGGTCATCCGTTTCACAGCTTCTGGTGGAATGATGCAAACTAAATTATTGTATACATCATAGATGTAGTATGTCTGAGCGTACAACCCACCAGTGACTTGCACTTTTTGGAGAAGCAATTTTCCTGTTTTATCATGAAATTCTATTACCTCCATCCCGTGCTCATCTTTTGTTAGGGTCTTGTATAAAAGGTTGGGAAGGAAACTATCCTGTGCTGGTTTACTAACTAGGCCCAATGGGTAGGTCGAATTGGTCTGATCGCAATCGAAAATGAGAACTTCGCTACTGGAATTAGTTCGCCAGGAACTCTTGCGAGTCAAGTCAGTAGAATTATAATTGATATTTTGATCCGGTTGCCATACAGTACCAGCTATTCCCTGCTTGACGATTCGGTTTAAAGGACTCGGTTCGAACTTTGTTTCAGTGTAAGGCGCGTTATCATCTTGCACTTTGTCGGTGAGCCCATTAGCATAAAAAAGTTTATGATCAGACGTAGCATAATTGTCTGGAAGGCCAATTGCGTTTTCCTTAAACTGGCTATTCTTGTCAGACGAGACATAGGGCAAGTATGTGATGTTTTGGCGACCCAGATTGTCATAGTCTACAGGTTCAACTACATCCGTGAATTGGGGCGAAGCTTGCCAATAAACTCTTTGTACAGCTCTGCCAAGACCATCGAAGTAAGTAATATTTTCCTGGACGTTTCGCCGTTGTTCTCCAATGCCGTTTGCTTCATAGACGCCATCCCGTGTAATTGTTTTCGCCACGACATAATTTTGATCCTTAGACCCACAATGAGCCCCGATCGAAACTGTAAGCGATGAGGTGGAGCTAACTCCACACGGATTTTGTCCGTAGACTGTTACATTCCCATTCGTATTTCCAATCGGGAAGGCAACATAGATATAGGCTTCGCTTCCAGTTACGCCAGATGAAGTAATGGTCGCGCCGGGTGGCACGCCCCAGACATAGGTAAGTGCATTCGTAATAAGGGAAGTTGAATATCGAACATTCTTCTGACCGCCGCAAACATACGACTCGCCGTTGACGGCGGTCGGAGATGTGGGGGATGCTAAGATCGAGATGGTTACCGTGTTTGAAAAGGTTGAGCCACCAGTATTGGTAATCCGCGCACGATACGCGTAGTTATCAGCTACCGCATGACTCGTTGGATTTATGGTAAGGGTGTTTGTAGTTGCGCCTGAAAATGGTGGTGCATCTGCAATTGTTGTAAAAGTGCTTCCAATTACGGTGACATTGCGCTGCTGCCATTGAACGCTACCGCCGCTTAGGTAGGACACAGAGAATTGCGCCTGTGGTCCTCCCTCGCAAACAGTTACGCTGGTTGGCTGCTGAATTATAAACGGGGGAGCCTGAGCCGACGCGACTGTTGACCATGCCAATGAAATCAATATGGGAATTATTATTCTAAAGCGTTGCATAAACATAAAATTGAGTTCTGGCTGGTTAGTTCTTGAAATGATATTCGTACAGTTTCAGGATCTTTTTATCAGTGTCTCTTTGAATCACAAGGCGACCCATAGAATCATATTCATAGTATGTAAAGACATTGTTCTCGTCAGACACAGAGGTTACACCTACAAGCGGCGCATAGGTATAAGTTTTTAAATTAGCGCCAGTGGGAAACAATCTGACTTCATCAACTTGTGCGGAAGGAATGGATATGGTGTAGCTGTTGCCAGAGACCGACACAGGGACAATCTGCAGGCCCCACGTTGCCCCCGACTTTAGCCAGTATGTCAACTGATAAACTCCGTTTGACAATCCATTAATTTGCTTTGTAAAGCCGCCTGTACGACTTTTTATCCCAGCTTTCGAATCGCCCGGGGAACTGTTTCCGTCGAGATCCTCAAAACCACTATAGAATACATCCGAAGCTTTGGCGTTTGAGATCTCACAGACGGGTAACGTGGACTTATAGCCCCATATAAGTGCACTGTTTTGCAAGGTTATCAACGGTAGTCCACTAGCATTTTCCTTTAAAACCCGTACACTTTGATTGACATTCCCGGAAGGATCATAGTCAAACGCGTTTTTATTTGACGGGGTAACACCATTTGGATATTCAACTGATTGGCCAATTACTGTCTTGCCACTTTTTGTTATATATTGTTTTTCAGTTTTCGATGTTGGCGATCCATTAACAAAAGTTGTGATCCTAATAGGAAGACCGTGCATGTGATTTGTGCGAAGAAGATCACTGCCAAGTTCATTGCCTGTAAAGTCTTCTGCATATTTCAACTCTGTACTTATTGTCTTTCCGCGGCTATCCGTCGACGTTGTTTGTGTTGGTTCATTGTGAAGTGGGTTGTTGTACGTAAAATTAGTTTGCATCCCTACAGTACTAGAGAAGTTTGAAACGTCGTGAAATACGTCTGTCTTGCTCGTTAGTACTTTAGTCACAGCCGTCAACAGTTTATACCTCGCGGCCCTGAAGACAAAAGCATTGGGGAAAGTCCCGTTGGTGAGCCTGGCATACATGCTACTAATCTTGTAGCCGTACACGGGAAGAGGCCCTGTTTGATTATTAGGGTAATAATTTGAGTAATTATAAAAGGTTTCCTGCAATGTATTTCCACTGTTATCAAAGAATGTCTCTGAAAGAAGGTGACCACGCTGCCAGTCGTAATTGGGATTATCTGGGAAAGGAAAAGAACTTGCCACTGCCGGATTCTGTGAAAAATCATAGTTTGCAGCATTGAGATTTGACGAAACTGACGAAACAAAAATAGGTAAGGTTGAGGTCAGGCTGTACAAACCATCACAATGGCCATCCAAGACTGGATTACATTCTCCGCCAGAGGCAACTGGAATATCGTTTTTAACTTGCCACGCCGCCGGAACGCTATACGTCATCACTTTCTTCCCATTCCCGCTCATTGACTCGGTCACTTTACGATACCCGACAAAACTGCCATTCGTAGTGGCCAGCGTACTTAGTGGCGAACTATATCGCGTTGTATAGGACTTGTAGGCCAATTCGGAGTTGTCGTTTGCAAGCATTCCAATGTTTGTATTTCTAATTGCGAACGCTGGGATAGAAATGATCTGACCACTGGAAACACTTCCATCGTTATATGTGTAGTTGGTTACGATGTTGTTTGCAGTACTTTTTCCATCATATTGTTCAACATTTTTTATACGCAAGCCTCCTCCGGAATAATCCTGACCTTCATCCCGGAACGTATGCAATTCAAAGGTATAAGTTGTATGACCTTTAGTGGGAAATTTGATTCTGGTTAACGTTCCAATATCTGCGGTTGCTTCATTTGGCAGTCTATTAGCCGCTGGCATATGGTATTGAGAACCGCTATAGCTGGCCTTTGGAAAAACCCGGAATTGTCGACTATCCTTGACCGGATAATGTGTAGGATACACATACAAAGAAGGAATTAATGTCCGGTTACTAGCCTGTCCGTTGTAGTAACCCCAGATATCTTGTTGATAAGACAATCGATGCGGAAGTTTGTGGCTGTTGTTACCCGTAAAATCATAGTACTTGTATTCAAATTCGTAGGGTGGATTAAATGAACTGTCATCTGATCCGTATTCCTGAATCGATCTTAATCTCAGTCGTTTGTATGGATTTGATGCATCAGTAAGCAGGATATCGTAATAGTCGTAAAAACTTCCAGCAACGGTATAATTGATCGGTTCGGAAAGATCGCTCAGGAAATAGTCATAGGTAAAAAGAAATTTACGCACCCGATTAACTCCATTGATCTTATTTGACACAATCACTTGCTCTATTGGATATGCACCCTCTGCCCAAAAGTTTCCGGAAGGCGTAACAAAAAAGTGTCGTTCTGAATGCAAATCTTGTCTGGCTGCGCCTTCTAGAAATTCGATCTTCATATCGTCATTCTCGATAATGGCAATTCGGCTTGAGTTCATTGATGCTCCATTCTGGTTAAAGCAATTATAATATCCATCAGTCAAATCATTAGGATTGTGAGTCAACGATCCAGAGGTTGGCTGAATATAAAACAAACCGGTCTGCTGCGGTCCACGAGTGTCAAAACTGAAAACATCTTTTTCATATGTAAAGTCAAGAAATTCTCCCAATGGCGTCTCAATCTTAGTCAGCATCCAGGAAGTATTGTATTGGGCTCGCTCATAGCCGGCTGCCGAATAGGTCCTCACACTATGATCCAGTCCGCTGGCTTCCGCAAGGCCATAATCAACTGGTTTTCCGTTTACGGCATGAGAAAATTGACCAACTTCGATTTCATTGAAAGTATATTTGACCCCCTTCTCGTCGGTAATACGGAAGCCGGTCAAAAGCTTGGAAGAGGAATCTAAGAAGTACTCGACGGCCAAATCCTGATGTGGGAACATTCGTACCTGGGGTGTGCCACCAGTTAGGTCAAAAACAAATTGTCCCTGTCGCCCAGCGAAATTGAAATAAAAAATATCAGGTTCTTGATCGATGTACGGCGCAATGTATAAATCGTTCTGGTCAGCATATTGAGTAACCATATAGAACTTTTTGATCAAATTCATGGCAGAGGTACCAACAAAACTTTCAAGATTGATATTATAGCTCCCCAGACCATTGAAGTAAGTATTTGAAGGAACTGTAAGTGCGTGGAGCATACCATAACCACATGCATCAAAGCCTTGCATTGCTGGATAGTTTGCGCCCTCGTAGATCGCGCGGCTCACTATGCAATTGCTATATGCGTCGTCTGGTTTGTCCTTTACTGATCTAGTTATCATTCCTCCGCTTGACAAACTCCAACCCAGGCCGATGCTGGAAGCGGTCTCTTCAACTTTGATGCCGCCACCGTGGTAATTCGCTGAGATCGGAAACGAAAAGTCTTTTAGCTTGATCGTGTATAACGGGACCGAAATATTCGGCACGCCCGTATTGTAGCCAACCGGGTTTACGACGTATTCCCCTAACGAGGCTGCCGTTGGTGAAGAAATTGTAGCGCCCTCCGCCCCCTCTTGTCGCGTATTACTATGTGACATGTAGCGCTGTGCCATTGTAGTACTACTTCCAAGTAGCACCAGAATTACAAGTCCAGCAAAAAAAAAGTTAAGCGGGCGAAGGCGAATAAAATGATCTAACGACATCATATTGTTTATTTATTTTTTAATACCTCTATTTCCTTTTTCAACTCAATCATATACAACGTTAACTCCTCAACCTTCTTCAACAACAGCATATTCATCTCCCCGAGATTCACTCCATTCTTTTCCATTTCTTTTGCAGCAGGAACTTCGGGTAAGTGTTTGTTTTGGTTGATGTAGCTTTCTACTTCTGCTAGTGTTGGGAGGTGGTAATTTTTTTCGAAGACGTAATCCGGCCAATTTGATTGAAGCTTGACGACCACTTCCTCTGCGATTGCCTTTCCGGCCACGGCCAACTTGTAACCTTTGGGATCAGTGGTACCTATGCCTATATTGCCATTTCCAGTAATAAACAATCTATCCTGTCCGGCCGTTGCAAATGCCAAGTGACCGCTCGGTCCAACATAAGTATTCGATATCCTGGCTAAAACGTTTGGAACATATTCTAATTTAAGCCCTTCAGAGATTCGATTGATATACAGAGAGGGATTTCCAATTCCACCATCAGTAGCGTTACTGGCGGTTATGTATACGCTTGCATCAGGTTGACGGATTTCCAGTGTTGACTGAGGTGCTATGGTACCTATGCCCACTTTGCCCCCATTTAAGATGGACAAGTGCTCAACTCCTACACCGCCAACAAATCCGAGCCTATCTGAGGATGTATCTTTATTGTACTGAACTAAAAATCCGTTTTGGTGAGTAGAGGTACCAGCAAAAAATGATAATGTGGATTTACCATTTGTGTCAAGGTTCCCTTGACCAATTGCTATGGTAGGATTATTTGAATTATGAATTTGTAGCAAGTGAGCTGGACTTGATGTTCCAATACCCATGTTTCCATTCGTAGAAAAAGCTACTACCGGAGAAGAGTAAGACGTTCCATTAAAATAAGATAATTGCAAACCGTGATTTTCCGAAGAGGTGCGTTTTGAGAAACTCCATAAACGTCTCGTACCTGAAATATTAGAACCCAAGAGCATACTTGACCATGTATCACCTGAACCTTCAGCTCCTATTGTAGCCTGGCCAGAGGCGGGTTTTGATACGATCGAATAATCGCTTATCCCGCCAGATCCGTTTCCTCCACTTTGAGTAGTTGAGATTTGTGTTGTAAAGACCTGGGCGTAAACTACACCTACGATAAAAAATTGAGATACTAAAATAACAATGACCTTGATCTTCATGAAAAGTAGTTTATTTCATTTTTACTTTTATTGATTCAATTTCCACTTGCTGGTCTTCGCTGCGTTTACGTTGTTCTTCGTTCTCCTTCTTCAATTCAATCACATACAACGTCAGCTCCTCCACTTTCTTCAACAACAGCATATTCATCTCACCGAGATTTACTCCATTCTTTTCCATTTCTTTTGCAGCAGGAACTTCGGGTAAGTGTTTGTTTTCGTTGATGTAGCTTTCTACTTCTGCCAACGGACGGAGGTTGTAATTTTTTTCGAAGACGTAGTCGGGCCAAGGAGTAGTTGTCGTTACATTTATTTCTCGCGCCCCAATCTTTCCTTCAACAGCAAGCCTAAAGCTTCCGGGATTGTTTGTACCAATACCTACATTACCGCCAGATTCTGCCATGTAGATATTTTTATTTAACAGAGGAAACTGCATCCTGGGCGTTGCATCAACCTCCCCCGCAATTCCGCTCGCCTGAATTTTAAGCGCATTATCAATATCATCGTTGAACAAATAAAACAACGTCGCCCCTGCTTTGCTGAAAAGAACACCGCCTTCATTGTTACTTCCCACCTTATCAATATTTATGTACGTGTGCGTTGTACCGGTGCCGGCTAGATGGAAACTGCTCATCGGGTTAGCTATTCCAATACCAATGAAACCACTTGATTTAAATGCCATTAGAGGCGTACTCCAACTATTATTCATATATAATCTCAAATCGTCATTGCTTCCGGCTCCAGTTTCAAAGGAGTAATGATTACCAGCGCTATTAAATCTTTCCAATTTTAGAATCGCCCCAAAGCTGATCGATGATGTTAAGCTTAAACCCGACTGTCCAGCTTGATTGTTGATGTGTAACGTGGATAATGGACCTGGTATGCCAATCCCAACTCGTCCAACGGGGGTCGATCCACTAGAGGAGCTCACTGTTCCTCCGGGAATGTATAAAGTCTGTGCTGACGTACCTAAACATTTTATTAGCAAAACCAAAATTAGGATGACAGACGCTAGTTTCATGACAAATAATTTATTTCATTTTAAGTTTCAATTCCCAGTTGCTGATAGTCGTTGCTCTTACGTTGTACTTCATTTCCCTTTTTTAACTAATCACCTATAATGTCAACTCCTCCACTTTTTCAACGATAGTATATTCATCTCTCTGAGATCAACTACATTTTCTCCGTTACTTTAGCAGCTGGAACTTGGGGGCAAATGTTTATTTATTTCTGCTGATTCTTCGATTCCTTCTCATTCAATCGCTTTTCAAGCATTTCTATTTTCTTATTTTGTTCCAGAAGATATAATGTCAGTTCTTCCACTTTTTTTAAGAGTAATACATCCATTTCACCTAACTTGGGCGTTCGCAGTTGTTGTTTTAGTAACTTGATCTCATCGGACTGTATTTGGTTCATCTTATTTTGTTCCAAAACATATAATGTCAATTCTTCTACTTTCTTTAACAAAAGCATATTCATTTCACCGAGTTTAATTCCATTTTTTTCTATTTCGTTTGCAGCAGGCACTTCAGGTAAATGTTTGTTTTGGTTGATGTAGGTTTCTACTTCTGCTAATGTTGGAAGGTTGTAATTTTTTTCGAAGACGTAATCCGGCCAATTTGCTTGCAGTTTAACTACAACCTCTTCCGCTATCGCTTTGCCACCCACGGCCAACCTGTAACCTTTTGGATCAATAGTACCTATGGCCACGTTACCGCCATTAACATTAAAAATTACATCGTTACCGATCTCGTTTATCCGCAAAGGTTTTGAGCCGTAACTTTGTATCCAAGCGTAGTCTGTAGAAAGGCCCATTTTTAAATATGCATTCGCACCTGTCGCCGACATTGAAAATAGACTTCCTACGGAGCCCACAACGGTCAGTTTAGCGTCGGGAGATAAAGTTCCAATCCCGACCGACCCTCCTCCAGTATTAAAAAGGACATCATTACCAAGATCGTTAATTCGAAGCGGCCTCGGTCCATAACTTTGTATCCAACTATATTCTGTGCTTAACCCGATTTTTAAATATGCATATGCGCCAGATGCGGAAAGTTCAACAGGATTAGTTCCTTGAAACTGAGCAAGGAGTACATTACTGATGAAAATGTAGTAGGTTAGTAGGGCTAATTTCTTCATAATTTTACTTTAAATGCACTCTATAATTTTATAGTTTCTACAAAATATTTTCACGCATAAACTACTGCTTATCTCTCCGGCTCAATCTTTTAGCAAATCATTTTGAACAAAATATTTCCATCACTTCACAAAGCGCCTAATAAACTGATCAAATATTTACTTAGAATATGTTAATGGTGAAATCCCTCGCATTAATAATTTAACCAAACGTAATTTGATAATGAGTATATAAATAAGTGAATGGAAATAATACGAGAAACAATCTTTATAATGCTGCTAACTTTCTGTCGCCTCAACGTTGCTCGGTATACAATTGTAATCAAGTGTTTTCACAAAAGAAAAATAAATTGAAAAAATATTTATCAATTTATTTTTTCTTAAATCCTTGTTTAACTTTTGAACTGCAATGTTAAACATTACGTAATACTACGACGCAGAATTAACTTCACCCCTACACAAAGTATTGAAAAAAAAGTTATCCACAATTATAATTAGAACACCTTAATAAAACTTCAACCTTCGTTAAAATACAACCCTATCGATGGATACAAAACGAAATTCACACTGCAAATAATAAATCTTGTTTACTTAAAACACGCTGGCTGCAATCAGATCAACAGTCCCTGTTGATCTCGCGTTCTATGTAATTATCAGCACTTTGACACCATTGACTTTGTAATCGAGTTACGGGTAAGCAAAGTATTGAAAAAGAATAAACCTTTTAAAAACGTTTTGATATTAACAAACTATTTCAGTTCCAGGGTTCGCAATTGTTGTTTTAGTAACTTGATCTCATCGGACTGTATTTGGTTCGTCTTATGTTGTTCCAAAACATACAATGTCAACTCCTCCACCTTCTTCAACAGCAGCATATTCATCTCACCGAGATTAACTCCATTCTTTTCCATTTCTTTTGCAGCAGGAACTCCGGGGAGGTGTTTGTTTTGATTGATGTAGCCTTCTACTTCTGCTAACGGAAGGAGGTTGTAATTTTTTTCAAAGACGTAGTCAGGCCACCCTGGACCTGTCAATACATTAATTTCTCTCGCTCCAATTTTACCTTCAACAGCTAGTTTAAAACTTCCTGTAGTCGTTGTGCCTATTCCAACATTGCCGTTGGACCCGATACGCATTTGCTCAATATTATTGTCAGTATTGAAGGTTAAAAACCCACCGGTAATCCCACCACCTCTATAAAAATTAATAGAACTATTAACCGTGCCATAAAAAGCATGCTCGAATGAAAAGCTTTTACCGTTGTATACATCTTGCTGCGTTGCGTAACCCCGGATTCCAAGGTAAGTTCCGGTTCCTGTAGTATTTCCTTCTGGTAATCTTCCGAGCACCGTTCCGAGAGTTTCATTTTGTATAAAGGCACCCACATCTAAAAACGCCTGAGGATTGTAAGTCCCTATCCCCACACGACGTTGTGCGTCGATAACTAAAGAAGCGCTGGTTGAAGCAGCATTATTTGAAATTAGAAACTTTCCTGCCCCGGCTGCCCATCCACTCCCGGAAGATCCAATCCGCCAATCTTGCCCCGCTAAGTTGTCTCTCAAACGGACTTGCCATTCACCGGTCCCTTCAATGTTCAATTTATCATTAAAGGCAGTGGTCCCTATGGATAGTCTGGCCGTTGTATAATTATCGGCAGTTTGACTCCATTGACCTTGGACAGTCGAACTTGCAACTAAACAAAGCATTAAAGAAAAGAATAAACTTCTGATACGTACTTTCATATGCACATTTATATTAGTTCAAGGGGTTCCAAGGCTGTGTAGTAAGTTATTCCAATACCAACCGGTCAAGGGCTTTTTTAAACAAAGTAATTCCAGGACTTGGCCATGGGCACATTAATTTCTATGCATGATTACCTAACCCGGTTAGTAATACTTAAATAAAAAGGAAGTCTCTGAAAATGAGTATATATGTAATAGGTGAAAAGGAATAATACGAGAAACAATCATTATAATGCTGCTAACTTTCTGTCGCCTCAACGTTGCTCGGTATACAATTGTAGTCAAGTGTTTTCACAAAAGAAAAATAAATTGAAAAAATATTTATCAATTTATTTTTCTCCTAAGTCCTGTTTAACTTTTGAAGTGCAATGTTAAACATCACGTCATACTTTAACGCAGAATTAACTTTACCCCTACACACAAATTTTCGTAGAACCTTATCAAAGCCGCTGCCTCACACCTGATTTAGAGTAACCTTTTTTCAAAATTATGATACACATAATGTATCATTCACAGAGAATCGTCATAGAAATCTATCCCAACAGACCAGCACTTTATTTTAATCGCAGTTATCATTGAAAGGAAGAAGTTTCGTCCTGAAATTGTGCTACGTAACTTTTCTTATGGTTAATCCGGCACACCAACTCCTAAAAATCTTATAATTAGCATCTGGTAAAATCAAAATTTTATCTTTCCAATGTATGTATCCTTAATTACTTGATACGATCAAATTCCCATGCCCTTATCCGTAGGTCAAAAAGCTCCCGATTTTTCACTCCCTTCTACGAATGGGCGAAATTTTAGTCTCTACAGGGATATGCAACTCAAGACCTGCATGCTGTATTTTTATCCGAAGGATTTTTCCGTTGGATGTACCAACGAAGCGTGTAGTTTCAGAGATACTTTTGAAGCGTTCAATGAGTTAAATATTAAAATTGTTGGAATAAGCCGAGATTCTTTGGAAAGCCATCTTAAGTTCAAAAAACCTTAGGTCATCCCTTCGACCTGCTAGCAGACCAAGATGGCAAAGTTTGTGAAGCCTCCAAAACACAACTTCCCTTTGTGCCAGGTTATAAAGATTAATAGGCTTTTGGATATCTCCTTCAAGTACTTCAAAAATCAGACGCAAAAAAAACGTTCTTTCACTCTCTGTCTAATTTACGCACTTCCAACCTCCCAATATTTATCACCTTCATCTAAGGAATACTTTTCCAAAAATTCAGAAAAGCTATTAGCGACATTGGGCCAATCTCCCCTATTATCCAACGGAAGGGAAATGAAAACTTTCCCAAAACTTTTGGATTTTTTATCACATGAAATTATTAACAAGTCAGAATCGCCTAAAAAACTTCCTATAATTAAATCCGATTCCCGATAGTCATTAGGACGTCCCCCTTTTTCAGAGCGGTCTATTACAATCGCTTTTTCAGGAGAAAAAATTTCAAGTCCCCATTGACCGTACTCTATATCCTTAAATAATACTGCAGTTTCACAAATCGACCAAAATTTTTCTAAATCTTCTGGGAGATCAAAGGGCAAACTTTTCAGTGAGACTCCCGGCTCCTTAAATTCGCAAATGAAATGAAAATCGGTTCTCATACCCCGATGGTTAGCCTGCTTAGGGGTTTCGCCCCATTTCTCCTTTAACATCGATATCGTTTCAATAATTCTTTTCATAGTCCGCCAAAATCCTGTTTAACATTTGGGCTATAATCTTTAAACGTTATTATTAACACACCAGCAAAATTAACGCTATGCCCATTACATCCTCAAGTCACAAAACTTATAAATGATGGCCAAGTATAGTCACGTAAAATTAAACCGGATCAAGATTTTTCTGCATACGCTTTATCCTTTATACTGCTGTTCATGCCCGTCGACTTATGAAATTTGCACAACACAAAATGAATAAGCCTTGCCTTCAACCACGTTGGCAACGGTCTGGATAGATAATGAAACAACACATTAATCTTACCCGGAATAATCCTTCTTTTCTTTTTTAACATCCCGTCTACTGCAATTTCTGCAACCTGGTTCGGTGTAAGTCTTCCAAACTTGGCAATCCAGCCAATTTTATCGATGCGTACAGATGAATCATCATAGGAATCTACCCCTGCAGGGCAAAGTAAGCTAACCGTAACGTTAGTGTCGCGTAATTCCTGATGAAGTGCTTCGGAAAATTGTGCTACATAGCTTTTGCTAGCAGCATACACAGATTTATATGGCATCGGATAAAACCCGCCCATACTACTCACATTTAATATTCTGGCTTCTTTTTGTTTTTTAAGTTCGGGTAAAAACTCCCGCGTTATAAGGGTTAAAGCAATTACATTTAGTTTTAAAAGCTGACTATAGAATGATGTCGTGTAATTTTCAAAATGTCCTTCGTACCCTATACCTGCATTGTTTATTAATGTATGTACCGTCAAGTTTTGCTCTTTGCACCAATCCAGAAGTTTTCTAGGAGCTTCGTCGCTGGCAAGGTCTAGTTCAAAGAAGCACGTATTGATATGATATGCAGTAGCTATCTGATAAGACAATTCTTCTAAACTTTCACCTGGCAATGATACGAGGATCAGGTTCATACCTCTTGCAGCGCAAGATTCGGCTATCGCTTTTCCGATGCCCATACTTGCTCCTGTTATCAATACATACTTATTGTTCATGGCTGTTGATTAACTTGTGACTTTGGTCCTGAATACTGCGGGCCTCATAAACTTTAGAACCGTTAATCAGAATCGCTTTTTTGATAATTGAGATATCGTATAAACGCAGAGTGCATACAGACAGTTTAACGAAAGGAACAATCTCTTGAGCGGCCTTTGACCGTCTGCAGGGCGTTACATAAACCTAAATGCATAACTTACGCTTCATTCATGTTGAGCTTTGGCGGCACGTACCTGGCAAAAATTTTACCTTTCCATCTATTTTTAATATACTTGATCCGTACCAAATTCACATGCCACTCTCTCTAGGCCAGAAAGCTCCCGATTTTTCGCTCCCTTCTACGAATGGACGAAATTTTAGTCTCTACAAGGATATGCAACTCAAACCCTGCATACTGTATTTTTATCCTAAGGATTTTTCCGTTGGATGTACCAACGAAGCTTGTAGTTTCCGGGATACTTTTGAAGTATTCAATGAGCTTAATATAAAAATTATCGGAATAAGCCGGGATTCGATAGAGAGCCATCTTAAGTTCAAAAAAACACTGGGTCTTCCTTTCGACTTACTAGCAGATCAAGGTGGCAAAGTTTGTGAGGCCTACAAAACACAACTTCCCTTTGTACCCGCCTTTACCAAGCGCACAACTTACTTACTCGATAAAAATCAACTGATTCTGGCCGTATACGAAAATATATTTTCCTCTAAGAAACATATTAAGTTGATGGTAGAAAAAGTGAGCCAGCCGTCGAATGTTAAACGTTAATGGTTAATGGTCACCGACTGAACACCTTGGGCGGCGTCCCGTTGAAAGAACATGCTCAGCCGGAGTACCTTCACCTTTAATGAAGGGACCTATCCACGGGATTCCGCTCAGGATCAGGCATCTCACGGAGTAAGCTAGAAGCCGCGGAATGACCATAGCCGTTAACCTAAGGAGAAACTTTGATTAAGTATCTG
>CAZAHL010000076.1:0-23485 GCA_964484845.1 uncultured Chryseolinea sp.
GCAAAATTGGGTTGTCACGAAAAATTGCTTTGGCAGAAAACGTACGCTACAAAACCCGACAAAAAAACTAACAACGTTTGCGAAAGTCGGTAAGATCTCTTTCTTTTTTCATTCCTATCTTTTCCTTAAGTTAGTTTTTCCTAAGGAAAGATATTGGATGTACAGCCAAGCGGAAAATAAAGAACTTTTACGGCGTATCTCTCAAAATGATGAGGCCGCATTTTCTGAATTGTTCAATCGGTATTGTCATAAAGTTAATTCCTTTGCTTTCAAATTAACTCGTTCAAGCGCGCTGGCAGAAGAAATCGTTCAAGAGGTTTTTATGAAAGTCTGGATAAACCGGACCTCGGTTTGTCTCGTGGATTACTTCCCATCCTATCTTTTTACCATCACCCGGAATCACACATTGAATTTGTTGAAAAGGAAGATTCAGGAAGAAAATGCGAAAGCTATTTTCGGTAGAGAAATTTTTCCTTTATACCAGGAGCAGGAGTCTGAAGTTTTTAGCGAAAGGCAGAGGATCCTCAATCACGTTATTAATCATATGCCCTCCCAACAGCGGCAAGTCTATACCCTATGCCATCAGCAAGGACTTAAATATAAAGAAGTGGCAAAGCTTTTGAATATTTCAAAATTAACCGTCAAAGCGCATATGCAGCACGCTCTTAGAGCGATCAAATCCCATTTTAAGGTTGCAATAAATTCCATCGTGCTTTTCTTCCTTGCTGGTTATTAATCCTTCCTGGAAAAATAATTTAAAAATATCCGAATTGTAGTACTCCTTTTTTTAGCGCCGATTGTCTTATAGATAATGGCAAACGATAACACTAGATTGAATGAACTTTTGAGTCGTTACGCGGACGGAAGTTCTTCGAAGGAGGAGCGGCGAGAGCTCATGCTTCTTATCGATCAATTACCACAAGATCAGGCAACTCTAAAATTGTGGGAAGAAATATGGGAAGCCACCGAGGAAAAAAAATCGATGGACCCTCCAAAGGCAAAGCGAATCCTTCATGCCATCCTGGAGCGTGATCGATCACGAGTACCTGACATTAAAAAATATTCTTGGACAATCAATCTGCGTGTTGCTGCGGTTTTTGCGTTGCTGATCAGCTTTGTTAGCCTTTACTATTATGTAAATTCCGATCCCATTGGTTTATCAGTTGATAAATCTTCGTCGTTGCGGGTAAAACAACAAATAACATTGCCAGACGGAAGCCTGGTTATTCTGAACGAAGGAAGTACGCTAGACTATCCTCCAACGTTCATCAACAAGCTTACCCGTGAAGTAATATTAAAAGGCGAAGGATTTTTTGATATCATACACGATCCGTCTAAGCCTTTCATAGTCCATTCCGGGAGATTGAAAACTACCGTTATAGGTACAGCTTTCAATATCAGCGCATATGATTCTTCCAAAAACATTACCGTGACGGTCGCCAGGGGTAAAGTAAAAGTGAGTGACCAAAGCGAAGTGATCGGAATTCTTTCTTCGGATCAACAGCTCACTTTTAATACCAAGCAAAATACATCTAGTCAACAAAAAATTGATAGCAAGAAAAGTACGGCATGGGTGGAGGCGGATATGTTTTTTGATGAAGTCACCTTTGAAGAAGCCGTCTCTCTGTTGGAGAAGCGATTTAATTCGAAAATAGAATTCAGCAACGATAAACTGCGGACCTGCAAGTTCACGGCAACCTTTATCACCGGAACAGAACTTGAACACATACTCACAGTGATCTGTGAATTTAATAATGCACACTATCGAAAGCTCAGTGATGGAATAATTGTCATTGAGGGAGATGGGTGCTTATGAACATCTAAGAATTCATTAACCTAAGCTTATAACATATGAAAAATTTGAAGTTTATACCTGAAGTCCTCTAAGCTTTTGCCTAGAGCAAGGGCATTGCTTTTTTATTTAATCGATTCTCACCGGTTAACATTTTTGATTACTTCATCACCTAAATCATTTTACTATATGAACCTTTCTTTACCTCATGTAGATCGCCGGCTATGCTTCAATCGTCCTCCTTGTTTGAAAAGGAAGAGCACGGCTTCTTTTCTGCACATTCATGTTTTTTTTGTTGTACTGTTTTTCGCCAGCATACGGGTCTCACTTGCCTATGATCACAGTGCTCAACGTATGGACAGTACAAAAGTAACGCTGGAATTGAAAGATGAAAATCTGATAACTGCCTTAAAGAAAATAGAGAAACAAACTCCTTTTCGCTTTGTGTATCGCCAAAAGGAAGTAAGGGGCATCACAAACCTTAATCTCACAGAAGGAAGCCGAACAGTATCGGCAACCCTTTCATTACTACTGACAAACACAGCACTTACGTTCAAGGAGGTCAACAATAATATTCTGATCGTTAAATCAGAAAATGTGGGCGCCGTTGTAAACAATCTTCCTGTCAGTGTCAGTTTGGAATCACAACAAGTTTCCATCAGTGGAACGGTGACATCTGCAGATGATCAAACCCCTCTTCCTGGTGTAAGTATCTTGCTCAAGGGAACTCAAGTCGGTACGGTGTCCGATGCACAGGGAAAGTATTCGATTACAGCTTCTACCGACGCTTCCATCCTAATCTTTTCCTTCATTGGTTATAAAACGACTGAAGTTGAAGCGGCAGGACGAAGTGTTATTGATTTGGCTCTCGAACGAGACGTTACGCAACTGGAAGAATTAGTGGTCACTTCCTTTGGAATTGAACAGGAGAAACGATCGTTGGGTTTTGCCGCTCAAAATATCAAGGGCGAAGATCTGGTACAAATGCATCAGCCGAATATTGTTTCAGCACTGCAAGGTCAGGTGGCAGGCGTTCAAATTACAAATTCCGGTGGTGCTCCCGGAATGAGTTCGCGAATTATTGTAAGAGGAATTACTTCTCTGGATCCTTCGGTCAGCAATCAACCTTTATTTGTAGTCGATGGTATTCCAATAGACAACAGCACATTTGAAGTTGCTAAAGGAGCTACAGAAAATACACCGCGCGGATTAAGCAACCGGGCCTTGGATATTAACCCCAATGACATCGAGGCAGTTAATGTATTAAAAGGCGCTGCAGCCACTGCGTTATATGGAGTAAGGGCTGCAAATGGCGCAATTGTAATTACGACAAAAAAAGGCAAAGCTGGAAAAGTACAAATTTCAGCCAGCAGCACCTTTGGTTTTGACCAGATCAATAAATTCCCATCTTTCCAGGACAAATATGGCCAGGGTTCCAATGGTCTGTATAATCCCAATGACATATTCCCTTCATGGGGTGCGCCTATAGCCGTTGGCAACCTGATCGATCCTGAATACAAGTATTACGATAACGTAAAGAATGCCATGCAAACCGGCAAAACATATGATAATTATTTAAGTATTTCCGGAGGAAATGAAATCGCAACCTTTTACGCTTCACTTTCTAATACCAAGCAGGATGGTGTAATCCCTTTCAGTACATGGAATAGAACAGTAGCAAAAGTTTCAGGTACGTTAAAATTCAGTGAGAAGTTCTCAACTTCGGTTTCTATAAACTATACCAACTCAGGTGGCAACAGGATTCCTCATGATCGTTTCATGGAAAACCTGATGTACTATCCGGTTACACGCGATGTTCGAAATTTTGAGGACGAAGAAGGATTGCAGAATTATGTCGGACTTTCTGACAATCCATTATACAGCGCAAAACATTGGACCTACGAGGATGATGTTGATCGAATCTTAGGAAACGTATACCTTAATTACAGACCTGCGCCTTGGGTAAGCTTGAACTATCGTTTAGGAACTGATTTTTATTCAGACTTCCGTGAGGAGATTTTGCCCGGACCTAAGAGTGTTTTAGATGAGTTTCCCCTAGATCCTTTGGGTTATATTGAACATACACGAATAACAAACAGAATATTAAATTCCAATTTTTATGCAGAATTTAACAAAAAGCTTTCAGATCGGTTCAATGCCACCCTGAGGGTAGGGCAAGAAGTGTTTGAGGAGGAAAGAAATTCCCTTCTGAACACCGGAAAGGAATTCGATATCCCGCAATTCTTTCAATTCAGTAATACCCGCCAACTTACTACCATCCAAAATCTAAGAGAACGAAGGTTGGTTGGAGTATATGGAGACCTTCTTTTAAATTATGACGATTTTATCTATCTGAACATTACCGGCCGGAATGATTGGACTTCAACATTGCCTAAGGGTAACAATTCTTTCTTCTACCCTTCCTATAATTTGAGTTTTGTCTTTAACGAAGTTTTGGATTTACCTGAAGTATTAAATTTTGGAAAATTACGTGCCTCATATGGTGAAGTCGGAAAAGACACGGAGCCCTATTTGACTTCGACTGTTTACGAAAGAGGACTAGGTTTTCCGATAGATGGTATTTTAGCCTATAGTCGGGCCAACACTAGAGGTAATGAAGGACTTAAGCCTGAACGTACAAGGACAATTGATTTGGGAACAGAATTGAAATTTTTTGACAATCGTGTTGGACTGGAATTTACCTGGTATAAGTCAAACAGTAAGGATCAAATTTTTCAGGTTCCAATTTCAGAAACAACGGGATACGGACTGTTTGTGACAAATGTAGGCGAAATTGAAAACCAGGGAATTGAATTAATAGTAAGTGCGGAGCCGGTCCGTTCCTCTAATTTTCAATGGAATATGCTTCTTAATTTCTCGCGCAACAGAAACAGAGTGGTGGACATAGCCGAAGGGTTGGATGAATTTCCGATTGCAGAGCAGTTTGGATATTCCGGAAGTACTGTTACGATGAAATTAAAAGAGGGAGATGCCTACGGCAATTTGTACGGAACAAGTTTTCAACGTTATTATCCCGCAGGTGAAACGCCTGCCAACCTTAAATATGTTGATCACGATCGATCGTTGCTAATCGGTGCAAATGGTTTCCCCGTACGAAATACAAATCAATTGGTGTTGGGAAACGCACAGCCTAAATGGATAGGAGGCATCAGAAACACCTTTACGTATAAAAGGATCTCATTGTCTTTCCTGGTGGATGCGAGATGGGGTCTGGATCAATATGATCAGTTTCATAATTACCTTTCAGCTTTTGGCAAAAGTGATTATTCTGAAAACCGGAATGATGTTGTAGTGTTCAACGGTATACTCGCAGACGGCACTCCGAATACGAAAGAAGTGTATCTTGGGCAGGCAGTGGGTGGTGATGGTATCGATTATGGACAAGGTTTTTATAGAGTATACTTTAGAACTACCTCGGAGAATTTCGTGAAAAATGCTTCGTTTATAAAGCTCAGAAATGTGAGTCTCTCCTATGCTTTACCGGAAACATTGTTACAAAAAACTCCCTTCCAGTCTGTAAGTATTTCCGCTACGGTTAACAATATTATTCTATGGACGCCTTGGATCAATTTTGATCCGGAGTCTTTCAGCAGCGGTGCCGGCGGAAATGCTACGGGTTTCAGCGGACTAACCTATCCCAGCACGATGAGTACATTGTTTTCACTTCAGCTCACCCTTTAAGATCCAATACCATGAAAAATTTATTTCAAATAACGATTTTACTGGCCATGATACTTCTCTCATCGTGTGAGGACTATCTGGATGTGAATAAAAATCCAAACAACCCCGAGCGTGTTTCCATGAAACTGCTAATGGCAAATTCCTCCTTTCGAACCGGTGACAATATTCAGGCAGTAGGAAATATTACTTCCTACTATGTGCAATATTTAGCTTCTCCAAATGCATTCGGGACAAAAGATATTCACGAGCCCGCCACCTATAGTATTGTCTGGCAAGACCTCTACAGAGTAATGAGTGATATATACGACATCCAAGTATTGGCTGAGGAACAAGGGGCCACGCATTATGCAGGAGTAGCAAAAATTTTAAAGGCAGTTAATTTAAGTTTAGCGGTAGATGTTTGGGGAGATGTTCCTTATAATGAAGCTTTCGTTGGAGTCGAGTTACAACCTGTATACGATGATGATGCAGAACTTTATGCTTCGCTGGTGGAGATGTTGGATGAAGCAATAGTAGAATTGAGTGATACCGAATCAACAGCAACACCAGAGGAAGATGATTTCGTGTATGGCGGAAATATCGAATCCTGGTTAAAATTAGCTCACTCTTTGAAAGCAAGATATTTACTTCATTCTAGCAATACCGCTCAATTTGTTCCAAATGCTCTTTTAGAACCCATAGCAAAAGGTATCACGACCAATGCTAATAATGCAGACATCGCGTACTCTGACATAGGTGAGGACGTATACAACCCGTGGGCTATTGTAGCTATTGACCAGGAGAGCAGTATCTTGGATGGCTGGATTTCAGAACAGCTTGCGGATGCCATGAACGGTACAACGTTTGGGGTTGTTGATCCACGAATGGCTTTCATGTTTAGTGCAACTGATGATGGGGAATTTATAGGTACTCCAAACGGTGCAGGTAGAGGTACCGGGATTGATATTAGCGGTGACCGCTCCGTAATTTCTCGCGATACGTATTATGCGGCCAATGCCTCTCCTATCTTAATTATGACCAACGCCGAAATGCGATTTATTGAGGCAGAAGTAGCCTTACGGATGAACGATAAGCCCAAAGCCTACGACGCGTATCGTGCCGGGATACGTGCCCACATGGAAATGATTGGAGTAACGACAGCAGCGATCGATACTTACATCAACAATCCACAAGTCAGCGTAGGCGCTGGCAACATTACCATGTCGCTCATCATGAAGGAAAAATATGTCGCCCTGTTCCTTCATCCCGAAACATGGAACGATGCGAGAAGATTCGATTATCAGTATGAAGACATGACACTACCAGCGAATCATAACCCGGAGCTTAATGGAGAATTTATAAGACGCCTGATCTATCCTGATTCGGAAACATCCAGGAACGCAGCAAACGTACCATCCGTAACGCTATTAGATCGTATTTGGTGGGATCAATAATTAAAAATATTATGAGAATGAAAAATATAATACCCTTCATCAGTATACTTTTACTGAGCACCCTCTTCTTCGCGTGTGAAGAAAACGAGGTAATGCCTTCCTATAGTAAGAAAGGTACCACAACTGCCACGGTTGCAACCTTAGCTGCTTCCAAAGCATCACCCGTCGCTGGAGAAACCATAACGCTTACGCTGCAATATGTAAATCCGACATCAGATCCGGTTAATACAATTGTTTTAAAAGCCAAAGTAGGTTCCGCAGATTATGTTACGCTTCAAACTTTCGAGGAGCAATCTTCCGAAAAGAATGTTTCGATTACGCGTACGGCTACTTATGTTGCACCTGCTGCCGGCACTAAGGTGACTTTTGATATGATAATATCTTCCCAAAAAGAATATTCTCAGATTAAGAGAGTCTCTATTACTGTTAAATGAAAATCGCTGGCACAAGAACTTGGTTGCGGCGTATTTCCATAGAACCCTCCCTGACCTGGTGGCCCACATGTTCCATCCGGTCTTCACCCAATCCACATATGCTACTGCCAGGCGGAGATTAGCAGAGGCCCGGCTGAAACATGCTGGAAATTAAAAGATCAGACGTGTGATTAGGCGGCATTGGCAGATGTTCTTTAACACTAAACTGACTTGACGTAGTATTAAGTTAGTTTAGTCTACTTACCTTCCTCATAATTAAATTGTAGGGTTCGACGAAAGAAGGGTAGCAATTGTTGATGATTATTCAAATGGTTTTCACGTAATAAAACTGCCCGAACGCAACACAATTCCCAGGTTGACACCCAAATCAACGTACTCACTAACTTTATCTCGCAAAGATCACACAAGCAAAAACACTAACAATTGTAAGCCGAAAACACGATATCGGTATGCTTATCAAGCCCAAAAGAAGACAACCCATTAATCGGTATTACCATTTTGGGAAGTTAAAAGGCTTGTAAATTCATGTAAGAAAAGAAGAAAGATTACATTTTCGGGTTGAGACATATACAGGGAAGAAAAAAAACAATCTGGTGCATGTATTGCATCAGATAGGCAATTCATATACCCAAATGATGAAAGTTAACTATTTTTCAAGAGGCGGAATTTATAGAGCATTTCAAGAAACTTCACTCCTTATTAACCGGGGGAAAATATATAGAATCTATGGGGTTTCTGCCTTCATAGCTTGTATTCTTTTTCCCGCGCAAATTTTGTTTGCACAAGATCCAACATTAACGGGCATAGAGGCATCTGCCCTAAACTACGTTGAAGGACAAAGTCCTACCCCTATCACTTCTTCTCTGATTGCATCAGATTCCGATAGTCCGATGCTCACAAGCGCAACCATTCAAATTACCGCTAACTATCTGAGTTCGGAGGATCTGCTCGAGTTTACAAATAATTTTTCTGTAACAGGATCCTATGACCCGCAGACAGGAACTCTCACCCTGACTGGCCCGGCGTCACCAACCGACTTTACCAGCGCATTACAATCCGTTACTTATCGAAATCTAAATATTGACCATCCCTCAAACCAAGTAAGGACAATTACATTTTCTGTTAACGATGGAACCGCCAATAGCAATACCGTTATCCGCGAGATACAGGTGATCCGCGTAAATGATGCGCCCATCGGAACCCCTGATTCTTTTGTGATGGACGAAGATACGGAGCTAGATTGCGGCTGTCTTTTAATAAATGATGAAGACCCGGACAATGACCCGCTTGTAGCGGTAGCTGCCCGGCCTCCTTTGAATGGCACCATCACTGATATCGGAGGTTTTCTCATCTATATACCCAACCCCAATTTTTATGGAACCGATACCTTTACTTATTATGCGAACGATGGTACTGAAAATTCTCATGAGACGTTAGTGACCATAGTCGTTCGGCCGATAAACGATGCTCCGATCGCAGTGAATGATGTAGTTTCAACAAGTGAAGATAACTCGACAAACATACCACTGTTATCTAACGACATAGATGTTGATGACGTTCTGGATGCAACTATGATCATCCCGGTTAACGCTCCTGCACACGGTACGTTAGTCATCAACGCTACTACAGGTGCCGTCGTCTACACTCCAACTCTTAATTTTAATGGAAACGATTCTTTTACATACCAAGTTAAAGATGCCAGCAATGCGCTTTCCAATATTGCTACCGTAAACATTACCGTCAATCCCGTTAACGATGCGCCTATCGCCAATCCTGATTTGGCAATTACACAAGAAGAAATACCCATTTCAATTCCCGTGTTAGCAAACGACACGGATGTAGACAATGTATTAGATGGAGCTCCGTTGGCCGTGGTAAGCGGTCCTGCGAATGGCTCTGCGGTTGTACAATCCGTTACAGGAATGATCTTATATACTCCAGCTAAAGACTTTTCAGGGACAGACTCATTTACGTATGCATTAACAGACGCGGGCGGAGCCACCTCTTCACCTGCTACTGTAACCATCACCGTATCTCCGGTGAATGATCCTCCGGTTGCTGTTAACGACCAGGCTACAACGAATGAGAACATACCCGTTAATATCAGCATTCTACTCAATGATTTCGACGTTGACAACGCCGTACTGGCAACTTCTGTGATAATTACTAGCACTCCGGTTCACGGAGCATTAACGTTGAACACCTCCAGCGGTGTCGTAACTTATACTCCTGAAAAAGATTTTGCTGGCAATGATTCTTTCACCTACGCCATTCAGGACGCTGGTGGATTAACATCATTACCAGCGACGGTAAGTGTCAGCGTCATCGCAGCGCCAAATCGCCCGCCACAAGCCGTAGATGATGGGCCAATCGAAAATTCATTGTTAACGCCGATAACAATTGATGTACTTGCTAATGATCACGATGACGATAAGGATGAACTTTCGATCGTTTCCGTAACAAGCCCATCCATGGGAACAGTAACCATCGTGAATGGAAAGGTAGTGTATCAGTCCAGTGGCTTAGTCTCTGGAACGGTGACCTTCACCTATATTATCCAAGATCCTTCAGGTCTTACAGACGAAGCCGTCGTAACCATCGAAAATTTTTACCCTCCTTTAGCGGTCTCTGAAGGGTTCTCTCCAAACAACGACAATAACAACGACACTTGGTATATGCCGGGCATTGAGTATTATCCAAACAATTTCGTAAAAGTGTTCGACCGTTGGGGATTTTTAGTTTACTACAAACAAGGCTACGAAAATATAAATGCTCCTTGGGATGGCCGTGGAAACGTCGCACAGCAATCGGGTAAGTTATTAGACCAGGGAGCTTATTATTACATATTAGAGCCGGGTGGTGAAATGAAAATGATGACAGGAAACGTTGTTATTATCAGATGAAGGATTGAAAATCATGAAAGACGCACTTCATTGCAAGTTTAAGAGAAGGAATATTGCGAGACATTATTTACTGGCGTTGATTCTATTTCCGGGGGTGCTGATGATCTTACCAAAAGGCTATGCGCAACAGACTCCGCTTTATACGCAGTACATGTTTAATGGACTGGTGATTAATCCTGCATATACCGGAAGTCATGAATCTATGACTACTACATTTGCGCTTCGTTCACAATGGACAGGCCTTAAAGGAGCTCCGCAAACGCAAGTTGCATCGATGCATTCACCCTTGAAGTTCTCGAGGTCGGCTGCAGGTGCGGTATTCGTACACGACAAGGCAAGTGTAATCAATCAATACATGGCCTATGGAACCTATGCGTATAGAATACCCGTATCAAAGAATGCAAAGATTGCCATCGGTGGGCAGGCTGGAGTTAGCTTTTATCAGGCAAAATTATCCGAACTGACTATCTATACGCAATATGGTCAAGTGGATCCCACGTTCACCCAAAATGAAAGCAGGTTATTACCTAACCTTGGAATAGGAGCATATTATTATTCTAGAAAAAGTTATATAGGGCTATCGTTACCGACGCTAATTAACAACCGATGGAACAACCAAGATCCATCAACGCAGGCCAGGCAAAAACGGCACTACTTTCTCTCTGCCGGGCATGTTTTTACATTGAGTCGAAACCTGAAACTTAAGCCTAATGCGTTGTTAAAATGGGAAGAAGGCGGGCCTTTTCAGTACGACATCAATGCCAATTTACTCATTCACGAGATTGTGTGGATCGGTGTTTCGTATCGAATGAAGGATTCTATTGATGGGTTGCTGGAAATGATTTTAAATAAGGATTTGAGACTTGGATATTCGTATGGCTATCCCACTAGTTCCCTGTCTTCCGTACAGACAGGTACTCATGAAGTGGTATTGAATTACCGAATCAATCGCAATAAGCACATCGTTTACCCACCTCGCTATTTCTAAGTATGAAAAGAATATTACTTATTACACTGTTAATGCTGATTGGGGTTGTGGCTTTTTCACAACACAGCAGCATGGCATACCGCAAGCTGGCAGATTCGCTTTACGTTCACCACCACTACCAGTATGCAGCAGATTTTTACGAAAAAGCCCTTAAAAAGTCTCCACATCAAGGCAATATCATGATTCAATTGGCAAATTGTTATCATAAAATCAACCGCATCGCAGAATCCGAACAATGGTATTTAAAGGCTAAAAGAAATCGGGGAGCTTTCTCGACCGACGATTATTACCAGCTTGCAGAAGTCTTGATCAGGTTGAACAAAAGAGAGCAGGCTGATTCCCTTTTACAGTACGTGCTGCTGGTTGATCCTAATACAGATGTCGCAAAAAGAGCACTTGCTAATCTCCGGAATTTTGAAAAGTATTACCAGGATTCAGCGAGCGTCAAGTTGAAAAGTCTATCAGTTAACACAGCGGCGTCCGAATTTGCGCCCGTGTATTACAAGGAAGGCATTGTGTTTTCATCTTCGAAACATGAGGGCGCTTTCAAGAAAAAATCTCATTGGGACAATAGTCCTTTCCACAACCTTTATTATGCCCGTGAAACACCTGGTCATCAATTTGGTGAACCTGCATTATTTGAAGACGATCTAAACTCCCGGCACCATGACGGACCCGCGATGTTTTATGCAGGCGATCAAAAGATGATCGTAAATCGCAATCAGCGGGTAAAAGCGGTGGGGAGAGAAAATGTATATGAATGGCGTCCCGGATTGTACGATGCTGAATTTGACTCTGTAAAATCGTCATGGAAAATTACTCCTTTACCCTTCAATGTTTCATCTTATTCCTATCTACATCCCTCTATTTCAGAGGATGGTACTATCTTATACTTTAGTTCTGATAAACCAGGTGGATACGGTGGCACTGATATTTACCGGTCTGTGCGGTCGAATGGTGCTTGGGGACCGCCTTTCAATTTAGGGCCTATTATAAACACCGTAGAAGATGAGGCTTTTCCTTTTTTTATGGACAACATGTTATATTTTACATCCCGCGGTCATGGCGGTTTAGGCGGACTTGACATATTTAAAAGTGAACTGTCGGGAAATGTGTTTACAACGCCGACTAACCTTGGGTACCCTATAAATTCAACTGCAGATGACTTTTCCCTAGTTACCGATTTGACACAACTGAATGGCTACCTTGCATCGTCTCGTGGTGGCAATGATGACCTGTTTTCCTTTCAGAAGTTATCTATCAATGACAATGATGTGCTCGCAATGGGGCTAGTGACAAATTTGGCTGGCAAGGCAATCGATGGTTTCCGTGCCACTGTTACAAATGAAAAAGGTTCCGAGATTCCAGTGCAGATAGAAAAAGGAAAAATGACTTTTAATACACAACGGGGAAAGACTTACAAAATATCGGTTGAACATGAAAATTATAAGCATGCTTTACAGGAACTTAGCATTCCAATAACCGGACCCAAAACTCAAAAATTTACCGTAGTACTTGAAGAGCGGAAAGTTGGTGAATCAAAACTTCTCGTTGTTGACACGGATAAAGCCACCACTAAAATGTACATTAAATCAGGAGAGTCTCTAAAAGAAATTACAGAGAAAGATCTAAAGAAGCTCGACATCCAGAAATCTGATCGGACCAATCTCCGGAACATCTATTTTGATTTTGATATGGCAAACTTAGATGATGACGATAAAGTGTATCTCAACCAGGTGATAAAGATTTTGGATCACGATCGAACGTATAAACTTCTTATCGCTGGACATGCCGATGATCGCGGAGATGAAAATTATAATATAAGATTATCAAAGAGACGTGTCGAGGCGGTGACTAATTACTTGGTGAGTCGAGGGATTCTTAAAGACCGGATCATTCAGAAAGCATACGGTGAATCACTTCCTGAAATACCGTGCTATGCGGTTGATTGTTCGGAAGACGATCACCAGAAGAACAGAAGAGCAGAATTCGTATTAAGATACGACACGGTTAATTAAGACATCATTAGGTTAATTCAACAGTTAGAAGTATCCCTATTTATGTTTTTTCAATTCTTGCAACCCATCCTCCACCCGTGCTGTTCTAATATTGATGTTTTTCAGAACATTAAAAATCAGTTTCAAAAAAAAGGAATGAAGACGAGACCGCTATTCTGATTATATTGAACATTACTTAAAAGAAAATGGGTTTAGTGTGGCTTATTGATGTTGGATATGTTACCAAGGCCAGCAAAGGCCGAGGTAAAGTCGATTACATAGCAACTAAAAATTTTCTTCAAACGAAATTCAATAGCCCTTGCATACCTATAATATTCAACAGTGTGGATTCCTATGGAGTAGATTTTGGATTAAATCAATTCTATTTCACTATGAAAAAAGCAGGCTTTTTAGTCAACCTCTATAAAATGGAAGGGGGTTCTCAAAAACAGGTCGATGTTGCCATAGGTTCGCATCTTGTCTACTATGCCTTAAAAGAGTATACCATAGTACTTTCATCCGGCGACATTGATTTTGTCCCGGCAATACAAATGGCCCGAAGGGATGATAGTGAAATTAATGTTACTCTTTTGACTTTTAATTTCGGGGTGCATGAGGAGTTATCAAAACTATCCTCTGACCATCTGTTTTTTGAAGATCATCCACAAATGATTAAAAGTTAGAGGCTGCTTCCTGCCATCATTTTTACAAAATCGTAACATTCTTCAGTGAAGCTATGTGGGAAAATTCCAGGCAACTAAAATTTAATAAAAAGTTTTTCTAAAAAACATGATTTGTTTTATTCATGTAAAAGGTATCTCGAAATTGCTGTTTGTAGACCCGCCCTACCGGCAGATCATTTAACAACTTAATCTCGTTAAATAAGGTTGCGTTAGGTCATTAACCAACTTAACATGCTATACTTTTTAGATGAGCTTGCTACAAGCAAGAATATTTTACATCTCAAGCTTCGCATCTCAGTATTTTTCCAATTTTATAAAAACCATGGAGCGGATTTGATGATAGGCGGCGTCCTTTTCACCATGGCCAGAGTCACGTCGATGAAATTGGAAAATGAAGTGAATCAATAGACTTCAGAAATTAAACAAAGTACAACCTTGAATAAGATTGTACTTTGTCAATTCAATAACATTCAAGACGGACGAGGAAATCGTTAGTTCTTTTTCTTTCCATCCAGCAGCCAGCCGATGTACGCGATCTTCCACTCACCGTTGTGTTTTTCCAGTATACGTGTTTCATAACTTAGCCCCGGCATGTCCATCGTTTTTTCTCCAGTATCCGTACCATATTGTTCAAACGTAGCCCATGCCATATTTTCTGAGATTCGAATATTGAAGTTCTCGCGTGTTACCTGTTGAAAGTTCTTTTCCGGATTCTCTATCATCAGCTTCTCCGTTCTTGCACCGATAACCGACCAACCTTTTCTTACCGTTATCCCCCCATGCTCCCACCATCCGACAACCCGTATGTATTCATCTTGAACGAAACAACTCGACAACTTCTTAAAATCTTTGTTCCAAAAAGCTTCGGTTTCCTCAATAATTACTTTTTTAATGGCTTCTTCCTCTTCCGACAGGGTGGAAGGATCCGGTTGATTATTTCTTAACGTAATCGCTGTACATATCATCAATATGCAGCACAAAATGAACATTGGTTTCATAGATTTTTTTTTAACAAAGCTACAGCCCTGTTATCCCTCACGATAGTAAAAATGCGGCCTATGATTTTTTTTTTCGGTTAAGCAACCGAATTAGTTCGGAATGCTCCTTGTGATACCGAGTGGGACTCAGGGTATTTAGAGCTTTAAAATCTTTGATGAAATGATTTTGATCGTGAAAACCTCCTTTAAAGACGATATCCTGCCAGTCAATTTTTTCATGGTTAGCAACAATGTTCGAAATGTGGGCCATGCGAACGATGCGACAATATTGCTTTGGAGTAAGTCCAACTTTTTCATTGAACTTTCTCTCCAGGTACCTGCGGCTTACCCGGAGATCACTTATTAATTGTTCAATGGGAATGTTGCCTTTATGTTTGAGGATAATATCGCAGGCCAGATCGGCTACATTTAACCTTTTCTCGTAACCTTCCATTGCTTCCGATAAAAAGGAATGCAAAAGTCCTAACCTATACTCAATACCTGAGTCATTTCTTATTTTATCGTATAATAACCGGGAGGATGATTCTCCTATTACCTTTTCTAAATCAATGCGTAAATCAACAATGCCCTTTAAGGAATAATTGAATAACGTTGCAATAGCTGCAGGTTTAAAAACTATTCCTATTTGCTCAGCATGCCCCGACAGTTTCAACTGATAATTTTGGGTTTGTTGCCCTACCAACGCTACCGGAGGAGAAACGGTAAATTTGGTGTCAACACCGGAACAAATTTCGTAGGAATCTCTAAGATTAAATATAATCGCAGCATAACCAGTCGGTGGTGACTGAATCACTTTGATCCCATCGAGTTTAGCTTCAAAAGAATAGTAACAGATTAAAAAGGGGGAAAGCTTAACATCAGGCGAATACTTGGAATACGTGAGGTTTCCCGGGGTCTTCATTGACGATTTATTTTAACGATTTGGGCAACTTCGGTATTTTCTATTAATGTAGAAATAAATCAATAAGATGTAGAAATATTGAGTTAGATATCTGGCGAATTTCGTTCTAAAAAATTGTGAAAACGGAAAACTTCCATATTAAGCTCGAGAGAGAACTTGGCATGGATTTTCTATCAATATATCATCATGAACGAATCAATCAAATCAGAAATTATCCCCGAACAGCAAACTGGAAAAGCCATTGATGCTGAAAGCAGTATCGAATTGAGAGAAGAACATGAAGCTAAAATATTCTTTGCTGAGGTAAAGCACAGGCTTCAAAATGTTAATCAGTGGAAAGACTATGCTGGAGAGGCTTTAGCCAGCTTCCAGCTTGTTGATAAAAATGGAGTTGAAGTACAAAGAGAAGCACGCAAAGGTGACTATTTCAAAATAGATATTCCCGGCCCGGGCAGCAAGAGTGGCGAGGGATTTGACTGGGTACAAATTGAGGACGAGAACAATACATCGACGCCAGACGGCGAGCAATTTGGTTTTCGGGTGAGACCAACGGACAATCCGCAAAACAAAGAACAAGATGTGGCCCATTTCTATTCCAAAGAATCGACCAGTTCCTTTATTGCACAGCGAATTAAAAATAAAATTACGGTATCTATCCACGACCGAAATACAAAACCGAACCCAGATGCTGGTCGTGCCTCCGATAAAATCCGGGACGCATTGGTTGGAACTGCAGGTGCGCTTGGTTTTTCCAAAATTCAATGGCAAAATCTAACGGATGGAATACTTAAAAAATAAAAATAGCTTACTTGCTATACCATTCTAAATGTATACATCCGCATGAACGACGTTTTGTTTTGCCCAATCAAGTGAGTTCCCCGATTGTAATGATCGAAAAAGTCTATAAGACTAAAGGATACTTCGAAATATTACAAAATGTTTTTATGAACTAACAGATTCGTTGTCTTAGATAAATCTACGTGAGGAAAATCTGTTAAAAAATACAGCTTTCGAAAATTGTTTCGCAGCGATTTCCGTCACTGCCAGTCCTCCGGCAAGCCATAAAGAATTGATTTAAGAGCGTCACGAAGGCCTGCTTCCTCTGTGGATTTAGTCAGAAAATAGTAAACGCCCATTTTATTGAATTGCTCAATGTGTTTTTTCTCAACAGAACTGGACAAAATAATTAGTGGAATGCTTTTTAAATTCTTGTTTCGTTTCATGGCAATAACAAACTCCAGTCCGCCAACCTTCGGCATGTGAAGATCAACGAAGATCGCATCGGGTTTTAGCTGCTGAGTCACTAACATGTCTAAAGCTTCCGTTCCATCGTAAGCGATTTTATAAGTAATGGAAGAATCAATCGTTTGGATGGCGCGGACAAAGGTCTCTACGTCATCTAAATCATCGTCACAGTAAAGTAAATTCATAAATGATAAAACCAGTGGTAGGATGGATAACCCGTTAACATCAATAACAACTCTTTATCAAAAATAGCACTCACAAAGACATCATTCTAAGCAATGTGAAGCATTCAAAAAAACAGCCTATAAAGATTAAATTCAACTGTTGACTTAGTCATAAGCACAAATGAATCCAGGACGACTACTGCATTTATTGTAGTAAAAAAGCACATGTGACATTTTTTGATGGGCAAAATATGTTACATGTTTCTCACAAAGGGCAATGTATTTCTATCGAAAGGTTAATAGCTATTTTGAAGATTATCATTGTTAAACTTATTGAACAAAACATTTCAACCGTAAGGTAAACAACAGGTCGTTAGAGAGCATATTTAACATTCTGAAAAAATTGCCATGTATTGTGTTATCTGATTCGAAGCCCATCCGTTGTGCCGGCGATTTTAAGAAGATAACAAACAGGATTAAAATAGAATCTGGTTATCAAGCTTGAAATTCAATAGGCGCTTTGCCTGTCCACCTCTTAAATGCCCGGGAAAAAGCACTCAGTTCATTGTAGCCTAAGATGTGGGAAATTTCTTTTAGCTGATATTTTCCGGATTCAAGATAATGCAAGGCCAGCGACTTTCTTACAGAGTCAGCCAGTTGTTGAAAAGTGACCGATTCATTTTGTAGCCTGCGCTGAAGGCTTCGCGCGGTCATGTTAAAATTCGCTGCCACATCTTCCAGAGATAGAATACCCAGATAAGAATTCTTCATTAGGTAGTCCAATACTTTTACTTGATACGATCCTGACGTTCGTGCTTTATTTACAGGTTCTGAGTGTAGCTTTTGAAGGAATATCTTCTGCAGCTCGAAATTGAAAGTCAGAATAGGTTCTTCCCAATAACTGTTTTTAAGTTCAATAATATAGCCACTCCCACGCTTTATAGACTTGCAACGAAGTACACGTCCATATTCTTCCGGATTAAACGGTTTATAAGGATAGGTAATTGAAATAGGTGCAATCTTTTTAAGCAAGAAACCATTCAATTCATGAATCGTAAAGGCCATAAGCAAATCCGCTACTTGCTGGGATACAAAAGAATCATCGTGTTTGACAGTCGGAAGAAGTCTAATAAAAAAACTTTTTTCGAGCTTTTTAACTTCTATCGCAAATTGATCGGTAATGGCGGGAGTAAAGGAACATGCAATGGTTACTGCTTGACCTACCGTATCACTGCTTTTGATAATTTCACCAACAGCGCCCAACGCCGCAAGTTGGAGAGATTCACCAAAATGCAATCCAAAAAGCGGATCGTTACAAAGATGGCTCGCATTTTTCCAAAGGTCATTCCACTGTTTCGATGTTAGCTCAGGAGTAGTTTTTTTCTTAAAATATTTCAAGTCAATATTACAGAGTTGGCAAAGTTTTGATATAGAAATGTCACGTTGAACTGCGTACGCTAACAAGCTAAGTACTAATTGTTTTCGTTGTTCCTTCATACTCAAAAGTATTAAAACCCTTAAGGGATTCAGTAAATATACCGGACCTTTTCGACCGATTTTAACGACACTCGAAACGCTTACGTCGAATTTGGAGACAATGTATGTAAAGTAAAGACCCGTATAACTTATTTTATACAGGTCTTTTTTAAACGATTGATCTACTTTGAAAAGCTCATGTGTTTTACTCCGTTGTATTGCAGCCATGCCATTAAGCCAACCCAGGCGGCGACTACACCGATTACCAGGTAACCTAAATTCGATAAATCAAATAATTGAAATAGAATAATACTGATACTCCCTGCTACCCACAAAGAATCCAAAATAATGATCAATCTTACGGCACTTTCGTTGATTGGATTTTTACGACTTACCCAATAAACCATTGATGCGAATAGAAAAAGAAAAATACCTACAGCAATAAAAGGTGCAGTCAGAGAAACCGCAAAGAGGTTTGCTACAAAACCGGGAGCAGCCACTAAGCCAAGGCCAGTAGCGCCAGAGCTTACAGCATTGATCAATAAAACATTCTTTAGCGTCTTCATAGTAAAATTATTTAATGGTGATTAATGATACAAATTTAGTTTTAGCGAGAGGACGCTGCTTACCTAAAGGCGTCAATTGATTACCTTTTCATGACACATCTGGGCTTGTACCAGGTTGATAAGACCGGAAGATATTTGTTATGCTAAATCTCGATAGGGTGCATAATTATATAAATGATACCTGTAAATGTATAAACGAAGAACTGCGACTGGGGAATAATTTTGAGTTTCAAATTAAGCGCAATATTCTATTAACCACATTCAAAAATCCTTATGCTGATTGGAGAATTTGTTGCCGCTACAGCAGGCATGCAATGCATTACTAAACCAATAATTCTACAACTCTTTAACTGTATTATGTAAAGTCTCACAACGTTTTCCTCGTTATACTAAATAAACAAATACTAAAACTTATGCAGACAGTCATTTTAAAAATACCAACCATGAAAAGCCAACATTGCCAGCTAACGGTTAGCAATACTGTAAAATCAATTGGCGGCCGTTTAAAAAGCATCGCTCCAGCCCAAGCAGAAATTGAGCTAGTCAATGGGTTAATAAAAAAAGACATTGTACTTGCCGTTGAGAAAGCGGGATACAAAGTCGTAAACGATTAATGTATATTTAATGTTAAGAATATATGGAAACAATTAAATTCAAGACAAACATAAAGTGTTCGGGATGTGTGGCAAAGGTATCCCCTCATTTAAATGCTGCCGTGGGTGAAGATCACTGGGAGGTTGACATCAATGATCCATCTAAAATACTTACCATAGTTGGAGAAACCAATGAAAGCAAAGTTAAAGAGGCTATACAAAAGGCAGGATACAATGCTGAACGGGTATAACCCATAAAACCTTTCGCGTGGGGGCTGGTGAATTTATATCAGCTTTTTTTATGATGGACACCGTATGCCTGTAAGTAAATATAAATTCATATTGCACTTTTAAATTAAATGCGTCAAAATGAAAATAGCGACATTCGTTATTCTTACAATATCAATTCAGCTAACCTCCTGCAACGTTGACAAGTCTCAAGAAATAATAGACGACGCCATCAAAGCTCATGGCGGTGCCCGTTTTGAAAAGGCTTTTATTGAATTTGATTTCCGTGGACGGCACTATACTTCCCGAAGGGAAAAGGGATTGTTTACCTATACAAGAGAATTCAAAGATTCTACAGGGCATGTAAAAGATGTATTAAATAACGATGGTTTTCACCGCGAGATCAATGGTGGGTTGGCGAAAATTTCCGGTGAACGTGCGTCTGCTTATACGAATTCCGTTAATTCTGTTTTATACTTTGCGTTGCTCCCTTATGGATTGAATGATCCATCGGTCAATAAGGTTTATGTTAAAGAGTCTGAATTGAAAGGAAAAAAATACCACGTTATTCGCATTACGTTTAAAAAAGAAGGCGGCGGGAAAGACCATGATGATGTGTTTCTTTATTGGATAAACCAAGAGACTGATCAGCTAGACTACTTCGCTTACAGCTATTTGACAGATGGCGGTGGAGTTCGCTTTCGCGAGGCAATTAACCCACGCGAAATTAATGGAATCCATTTTCAAGATTATATAAATTATGAACCTAAAAATGGTAACGAGGCGCTTGATGAAATGGAAATCTTGTTCGAATCTAACGACCTGGATACGCTGTCTATTATCACCCATGAAAACATCACAGTACAACTCCCTGACGCTTAGCTCCTAACATTTTTATTCAATTGTGCTATCCAGAATCAAATTGCTGCGATTTATCACGGCACGCAATTGGCTGTAGCTGAATTCACCCTTTAGATAAGTATATAAATCTTTAGAAGTAAAATCTTCTGGCATTTCTTTAATGGCCTTATCAATTAGCGCTACTTCATCTTCGGTCATGAATGAATAAATACTGATGCGCTTCATCTCTACGGCTTTTGCCAGATGGCCCTCAATAGTACTCCTGGCAAGACCCCTGTCCTTCGCGATCGCCTCAAGAGTTAACCCTGATTCCAGAAGGCTCAAGGTAATGTCGTACGTGCTGGGTTCATCTTTCTTTTTCTTTCCCTTTCCCTTTTTCTTCTTTTCAGGATCGATAGTTGTTTTGCTTCGTATCTCCGCTAAGGTTCTGGTGCGGTCCGCTGCTCGCCGTTCCGTCAGTTTCGAGAAATCGTATTGATGGAGACCGTTCAAAATCGACTCCGTGAGGTACATAGACTTATCTACCTCCTCCAGCTTTTTACAGAAAAGTTGATCCAAATCGCTCAAATTATTGATATACGTTTTGATGCGTTTTTTATGCCGCATTTCTTCGAGGTGCGTCAATAAAATATTCATCTGTTGCTGAATAATACTTCTATAGTATTCACTGCCTTTTTTTATTCTTTCGAGCAATTGAGCTTGGTCATTGGAATGAAGTAAGGCAGACAATTGTCTCTTGAATTTTTCCGTGTTTTCCTTTTCTGACAGCAGGGCATTGGAAATTTGTTCCAGCACGGGCTTCATCGTCTTCTCTTCAAAGCCATCGATCTCCTTTCGGCTTCGCTGAACATAGGCATTTTCCTTTACAAGGGAATCGAAGTCAAATGTTTTAGTAATCAGCTGACTGATATAGTCGCGCTGCTTGGTCTTCATAGTTTCCATAAGCACAGCTGGCTGATTATTCTCTTGCGTAAACGTCACAATGTGACGGTCGGTACTAATCACCTTCGGATCAATCCGGGTTCGCATGATCAGTCCATCCAAAGAACGCAACCGTGACAGTGCAACGTAAACCTGACCATCGGCAAACGCCTCACTTATATCAATGATTGCTTTATCAAACGTCAATCCCTGACTTTTATGCACCGTAATTGCCCAGGCCAGCTTAACAGGATATTGCGTGAACGTTCCGATTACTTCGTCCTCAATATCTTGAGTTGCTGAATTCAACGTATAACGTTTGTTTTCCCACACCGCTTTTTTCAGTGTATACTTGAGATGAGAACCTGCCATCTCAACAGTCACGTCATCTCCTGCAATTTGCTTTACGGTTGCCAGCTTACCATTAAAATACACTTTTTCTTCGTTGTCATTTTTAGTAAACATGACCTGAGTACCCACCTTGAGTTCGAGATGTTCCTGAACAGGATACATGCTCTCGGGAAAATTTCCTTCAATGGCGGCGTGAATAGTATGAGACGTAGTTTTTAATTCTCTCAAGGCACGTAAATTCAGCTCATCCGCTTTGTAATTATGCGTGGTTAGCGTAATTACTTCGCTAAGATGTTGAATCTCTTCAGGAGATTTATAGTATTTATTTAGTTCATCAATATCTGATTGTGTTGTTATGTTGTTTCTTAGATTGTTTAGTAGATCAATAAAAATTTCATCTTGCTGGCGGAAAATTTTATCCAGTTCGATATATACAAAACCATCCTGCTTTAATGCTTTTGATTCAAAAAACCACGCGCTGTTATAATATCGTTTAAGAATATTTTCCTCCTCCCGTTTCACCACAGGAGGTAATTGATATAAATCACCGATCAATAGCAGTTGCACACCACCAAAGCTTTGAGCGAAATTTCCTCGCGCAGATTTCATACGGTAGTCGATAGCATCCAGGAGGTCAGCCCGAAGCATACTGACCTCATCGATAACGAGCAGATCAATAGAACGCAATACCTGCTTGCGCTCACTATTGATCGGGTGCTTGCGTGAAAGCAGGTTAGGAGAATAAAAATTTCCACCTGAGTTAAAATCATCAGCCACATTGCGATCTGGAATAAACATCCCAAATGGTAATAGGAATTGAGAATGAATGGTAACGCCTCCCGCATTGAGCGCCGCAATACCGGTGGGTGCTACAATCGCAAATTGTTTATGCGTTTGGCCAAAAAGATTTTTAAGAAAAGTAGTTTTTCCCGTGCCTGCCTTGCCTGTAAGAAATAGGTGACTTGAGGTGCTATTAATAAATTGAATAGCGGCGGTGATAATGTCCGTTGAATTTTCCATGGTTCTATAGTATTAATAAGGGCTAACGATTTCCAAATATAATTACTTTTATGGGATGTCCGAACAGACATTGGGTGCATTTCAAATTGTCGCGGTTGAAGATATTCCGTCCCTGACGGGCAATGTCATTAAGTTAGTGCGCGGTGACTCCAAGGGCCTTGGCTCCTCGGCCGGTAGGCCGCGCTTCTGGAAACGCAACTGAATTTTATCCGCACATGCCCCTGCCAGG